>NZ_BAAJYS010000093.1:0-13196 GCF_057543315.1 Acidovorax sp. KPB24-07 | reverse complement strand
CAGGTCACCACCCGGGAGCCGCGCGAAGGCGGCGGTGCCGGCGCGTCGGTGGCGGCGGGCTCGTTCGGGCAGCGGCTGGTGGATGCCTCGCTCGACTTCGGCGACCGCACGCTCGGCGGGCTGGTGGATGTGTCGCACTTCGAGACCGACGGCGCGCGCGACCACAGCGCGGCGCGGCGCACGCACCTCAACGGCAAGCTGGTGGCCCGGCCCGATGCCGACACCCGGATCACCGCGTTGCTCAATCTCTATGACCAGCCCCTGGCGCAGGACCCGCTGGGCCTGACCCGGGCACAGTTCGAGGCCGATCCGCGCCAGGCACCGGCCGTGGCGACGGACTTCGGCACGCGCAAATCCGTGGCGCAAAACCAGTTCGGCGTGGTGCTGGAGCGGCAACTCGGCGCGGCCGACAGCGTTCGGGTGCGCGCCTATGGCGGCACGCGCACGCTCACGCAATTCCTGTCGTTCAGCGGCGCCGCGGCCAGCAGCGCAGGCGGCGTCGTGGACCTGGACCGCGACTACTACGGCCTGGGCATGGCCTGGACGCACACCGTGCGGCGCGCCTCCGGCCTGCCCCTGACCTGGACGCTGGGGCTGGACGCCGACCGCCTGTCCGAGCACCGCCAGGGCCGGGTCAACAACAACGGCACGCCCGGCGCGCTGCGGCGCGACGAGCAGGACCGCGCGGGCAACACCGATTGGTTCGCCCAAGTGGACGCCTGGCTCACACCCACCTGGCGCGCCGTGGCCGGGGTGCGCGCCAGCCGCGTGCGCGCGAGCGTCAACGACCGCTTCATCACCGCCGCCAACCCTGACGACAGCGGCCAGCGCACCTGGCGGCAGACTAGTCCCGTGCTGGGCCTGGTATGGAGTGCCACCGACCAGCTCAACCTGTACGCCAACATCGGCCGAGGCTTCGAGACGCCCACCCTGGCCGAGATGGCCTACAGCACCGGCAACACCGGCCCCAACTACGGCCTGAACGCCTCGCGCAGCCGGCAGATGGAGGTCGGCGCCAAGTGGCAGGGAACGGTGTACCGCATCGACGCGGCCTGGTTCGACGCGCAAAGCCGGGACGAGATCGTGCCGGCGGCCACCGTGAACGGGCGCACCGTGTACCAGAACGCCGACCGGGTGCGCCGGCGCGGGCTGGAGCTGGCGTGGAGCGCCCAGTCCGGTGCCTTCAAGCCGCGCGTGGCCTACACGTACCTCGATGCGTCCTTCGACAGTCCCTACGCCGTGGCGGGCGGCGCCACCGTGCCCTCGGGCAACCGGCTGCCGGGCACGGCGCGCCAGACCGTGCAACTGGCGCTGGACCACGCCCTGTCGCCGGCATGGCAATGGGGCGCGACGCTGGACGTGTCCGGCAAGGTGTACGCCAACGATGTGAACACCGAGGCCGCCGCCGGATTCGCCGTGGCGGGCCTGCGGGCGGGCTATGCCTTTCGCACCGGGGACACGCGCTGGCAGGCCTGGGCGCGGCTGGACAACCTGTTCGACCGCCGCTACGCGGGCTCGCTCATCGTGAACGACGGCAACGGGCGCTTCTTCGAGCCCGCGGCGGGACGGCGCATCATGGTAGGGCTGCGCGCGCAGTTCCTGTAGCCGCCCTGCCCGGGGCGCAGGGCCCGGATCGGCTCAGCCGCCCTCGCACACCAGGCGCTGCTCGCCCAGGCCCGTGGCCCCCAGCCGCATCACGTCGCCCGGCCGCAGAAAGCGCGGTGCGGGCTTCTTGCCCAGCCCCACGCCCGCCGGCGTGCCGGTGAGCACGATGTCGCCCGGCTCCAGCGTCATGAACTGGCTGATGTACGACAGCACCCGGGGCACCCCGAAGATGAAGTTGCGCGTGTTCCCGTCCTGCATGCGCTCGCCGTTCACCTCCAGCCACAGGCCGATGGCGTGCGGGTCGGGCACCTCGTCGGCCGTGACCAGCCAGGGTCCGATGGGCGCGAACGTGTCGTAGGCCTTGCCTTTGTCCCACTGACCGCCGCGCTCCATCTGGTAGCTGCGCTCGGATACGTCGTTGGCCAGCACGTAGCCCGCCACATGCTGCAGCGCCGCGTCTTCGGCCACATGCTGCGCGCGCGTGCCGATCACGATGCCCAGCTCCACCTCCCAGTCGGCCTTCAGCGCGCCGGGCGGGATGCGCACCGGGTCCGTGGGCCCGCTCAGCGCGGTGGTGGCTTTCATGAACAGCACGGGCTCGGCCGGCGCAGCCAGGCCCGCTTCGGCCGCATGGTCGGCATAGTTGAGCCCCACGCACACGATCTTGCCCACGCGCGCCACCGGGCAGCCCAGGCGCTCCGATTCGGGCACCACGGGCAGGCGCGACGTGTCCAGCGCCGCGAGGGCGGCCAGGGTGCGGGGCGACAGCTGGGCGGGGCCGATGTCGGGCAGCAGCATGGACAGGTCCCGGACAATGCCTTGCGCATCGACGAGCCCGGCGCGCTCCGCGCCCGGCTGGCCATATCGGATCAGTTTCAAAGTGTCTCCTACCGGTGGAAGATTCCAGACGCGGAAGCGGGCGGCGGGCGCCCGTCCGAAGCATCACGACCAGTAGTCGATCTCGTCCAGGCTGCGGGCAAATGCCTGCAGGTCAGACACCTGCGGATACTCCACGTAGTACAGGTACTCGTAGCCCACCGCCTGCTGCGCGAGATCGATCCAGCGGCCGCGCTGCGTCGTATCGTAAAGCGTCTGGAGCTTCCCGAGGTCGAAGGCCTCCTTGCCGCTCGATGCGGCCTGCGCCTTGGCGGCCTGCAGCCGCGCCGTCCGCTGCTGCTGTGCACGTTCCCTGAGTTGCCGATGAAAAGCCAGGGCGGCTTCGCCTTTGAGTTGGGTCATCTTCAATCTTGTCCATTCAGCGTGCAGTGGATTCCCAGCGCCTGGGACCACGACAGGCCGGCATATTTCTGCAAGGCTTCGCGAGCGGTCTCGGCGATGGCGGCGGGCATGGC
Organism: Acidovorax sp. KPB24-07; assembly: GCF_057543315.1. Taxonomy (NCBI): domain Bacteria; kingdom Pseudomonadati; phylum Pseudomonadota; class Betaproteobacteria; order Burkholderiales; family Comamonadaceae; genus Acidovorax; species Acidovorax sp. KPB24-07. The sequence goes on along the minus strand of NZ_BAAJYS010000093.1, from coordinate 10,239 downwards.
GTGCGTCAGCTGCCTGATCGTCCCGTCGTCGATCACCTGTTCGCCCATGTCGCTGGCGGGCAAGTCGGAGAGCGCCACGATCTCGGCGTATTGGTCCGCGTCGTGGATCGTCAGCTCCCCGTTCGCAACGGTCGCGACAGGCGCCTTCTCTCCCGTCGCCAACGTGCCCATCAGGTGGTAGGTGCCGATCTGCGGCTTCGCCAGGAACTGGTCGATGACGTCCAGGCGATTGCCGCGAACGGCGGAGTAGCCGGCGACGACGGCGGCATAGGGGGGGGCGCGGATCGTCCCCGTCGGGCTTGCGTTGCAGGACACCCAGCAGCGAACGCTCCAGAGGGGTGTCGATGTCGTACATCTCGACCTGGCGGCCGGTGTGCTCGGACAGTGCGATGTAGCTGGCGACTTCGTGCGCTCCGCCCAGCCGTTTGTCGACCAGCATGCCGGCCGGCTTTCCGCTCGCGGTCTTCCTTGTGGCGATCTGGCGTTCCAGCCGGTCGGCGAGCACGCACGACTCCGCGTGCACGTTGGCCGGGGTCAGTCGGGGCTGGCCGTGCGCCTTCCTGAGCCGCGGTTTGAACGCGTCCGGATTGATGCTGCCCCCGCCGCTTTCCTGCAGGGCGTCGGCCAGGGCCGGCACGGCCGATCGGGCCAGCCGGGTCTTTCCGGCAGCCGTATTGCCGCGCAAGGCGAACAGTGTCGGATCGCAGCCCGACCGCTCCACGCATTCCGCGAAGACAGAGGCCTTGCGAAAGGAGTCATCGATCAGCGCATCGTGCAGCTTGCGGCGCTCGGGCTGCCAGTGGGCCGGATCGGCCAGGTAGGCCCATCGCCCGGGCCCGACGGGCGGCAGCGTGCCGACCGCGAACATCTCCACGGAGCCGTTGGCGTATGCGCCATTGGAGGCCGCGGAATGGGTGGTTCGCCTGGCAGACAGGCTTCGCAGTGCCGAGGCCGCGGAACGGACCGGGGACAGGGCCCCGTGGCCTGCGCTGCGAGGGGCTGCCTTCAACTCAGGGGAGCCGCTCTGCGATTTCAGCGTGGAGCCCGCCGGCAGCGGGGGCCCCGATGTCAGTCTGGCGAGGGGATGGCGCGGCACGCGCGCCCGAGCGGCAAGGCGATGAATCATAGGCCCGGCAAGTTAGCGGCAGCCACTCGGCGGTGCCATCCCACGCGCGAAGATCAGGCAGGTTCCGCGAACCCCTGCCCGCCCTCACAGCGCGGGGCCAGGGTGCCACACCAAACTTCGCTCATCGCCAGGGCGGGCATCCGCCATGCGCCGTAATATCGGCCCGAACCACCACCCGCTCCCGGCTCCTTTCCGCCCCGAATCCGCCATGCCCCGTTCACCCGCACCCCCGGCCCCCTCCACGCTGCCGCCTACAGCGGCCGACCGGCCCCGCCCGGCCCATCTGGCCGACCTGTTCTGGTCGTTCACCCTCCTGGCGCTGCAGGGCTTCGGCGGCGTGCTGGCCGTGGTGCAGCGCGAGCTGGTGGACCGCAAGGGGTGGCTCACCAATGAGGAATTTCTCGAAGACTGGGCCGTGGCGCAGATCCTGCCGGGGCCCAACGTGGTCAACCTCGCCGTGGTGGTCGGCGATCGCTATTTCGGACTGCGTGGCGCCCTGGTGGCACTGGCGGGCATGCTGCTGTTTCCCTTGCTGCTGGTGCTGGCGCTGGCCGTGGTGTATGCGCAGTTTTCCGGCCACCCCGCCGTGAGTGGCGCCTTGCGCGGCATGGGAGCGGTGGCGGCTGGCCTGGTCGGCGGCGTGGCGCTGCGGATGGCGGGGGCCTTGCGCACGCACCCGCTGGGCCTGGTGGCCGGGTGGGCCTTCGTGGCCGCGACCTTCGGCACCATGGCGCTGCTGCGCTGGCCGCTGGCCTGGGTGCTGCCCGTGGTGGGCGGCGCGGCATGCGCTGTGACCTGGCGGAAGATCGCCCCATGACGCCGGCCCCCATGCTCGCCCTGCAGCCGGTGGACTGGCTGAACCTGTTCCTCTACTACGCCTCCATCTCGCTGCTGGCAGTGGGTGGGGCCATTGCCGCCGCGCCCGACATGCACCGGTTCCTCGTGGAACGGCAGGGCTGGATCACCGACGTGCAGTTCAACGCCTCGGTCGCCATCGCCCAGGCCGCGCCGGGCCCCAACGTGCTCTTCGTCGGCCTACTGGGCTGGAACGTGGGCCTGAACGCCGGCGGGCCGGGCGCGGCGGGCTGGGGCCGCGGCCACGCTGGGCATGGCACTGAGCCTGGTGGGCATCATGCTGCCCAGCACGGTGCTGACCTGGCTGGCCACGCGCTGGGGCCACCGCAACAGGCACCGGCGCAGCGTGCGCGCCTTCAAGCAGGGGCTGGCGCCCGTGGTGATCGGCCTGCTGCTGGCCACCGCCTGGCTGCTGGGCAGCGTGCACCATTGCGCCGGCACCGACCTGCGCCTGTGGCTGCTGAGTGGCGCGTGCGCGCTGGTGGTATGGCGCACCCGGCTTCACCTGCTGTGGCTGCTGGCGGCGGGTGCGGTGCTGGGGGCGCTGGGCGTGGTATGACCAGGCGCGCCCGTGGATTTAACAGTCCGTGTTGACTCCAGGGGCGTGAAGATTCAGCGGTCGTCTTACCGCGCCGGGTGGCGTATGCCGCAACAATGGCTTTGGCACCTTCGCCATCGGCGTTGGCCGGGCCTCCCCGGGCCTGCTGCCGCACCCCGTTTTCTTCGTGGCCCGATTCGCATCGGGCCTGTCTTTTCCGCAATCCAAGGAGTCCCCCATGCAATTTCGCCCCCTCGGCCGTTCGGGCCTGCAGGTTTCGCCACTGTGCTTCGGCGGCAACGTGTTCGGCTGGACGGTGGACGAGCCCACCACGTTCTCGCTGCTCGATGCCTGGGTGGACGCGGGTTTCAATTTCATCGACACCGCCGACGTGTACTCGCGCTGGGCGCCGGGGCACATGGGCGGCGAGTCCGAAGCCATGATCGGCCAGTGGCTCAAGCGCAGCGGCAAGCGCGACCGCATCGTGCTGGCCACCAAGGTGGGCAAGGACATGGGCGATGGCAAGGTGGGTCTGGGCGGCGACTACATCCGCCGCGCGGTGGACGACTCGCTGCGGCGCCTGCACACCGACGTGATCGACCTCTACCAGTCTCACGATGACGATGCCGGTACCCCGCTGGAGGAAACCCTGGGCACCTACGCCGACCTGATCCGCGAAGGCAAGGTGCGCGCGATCGGCGCCTCCAACCATTCCGCGAAGCGCCTGGCCGAGGCCCTGGACACCAGCGAGCGCCTGGGCGTGCCGCGCTACGAAAGCCTGCAGCCGCTGTACAACCTGTACGACCGCGACGTGTTCGAGAAAGAGCTGCGCCCCCTGTGCCTGGAAAAGGGCGTGGGCGTGATCAACTTCTACGCGCTGGCCGCCGGCTTCCTGACCGGCAAGTACCGCAGCGCAGCGGACGTGGACAAGAGCCCGCGCGGCGCCAAGGTGGTGCAAACCTACCTGAACGACCGAGGCCTGCGCATCCTGGCCGAACTCGACCAGGTGGCCGAACGCTATGAGGTCACCCCCGGCCAGGTGGCGATCGCGTGGCAGATGGCGCAGCCCGGCATCACCGCACCCATCGCCAGTGCATCGTCGCTGGAGCAACTGCAGGAACTGGTGCAGGCCGCCAGTCTGAAGCTGGATGCGGATGCGCTCGAATCGCTGAGCCAGGCCAGCGCCGAAGCGGCCTGAGGACCCTGAAGGCCATCAAGCGGGTTCGCCGACCGCCGCATGGGCGGCGGGCACTCTGCCGCCGCCCTGCCCGCCTTTTTCCGCCAAGGCCTGCAATCCCTGCCGATGCGCCACCAGCGCCTGCACGGTCGTGCACAGCAGGCCGTGGGCCTGGGCGAACCGCGCCACGTCCGCACCGCGGGCCATGCTGCCGTCCGGATTCATCAGCTCGCACAGCACCCCGGCGGGTGCGCGGCCGGCCAGGCGCGCCAGGTCCACGGCCGACTCGGTGTGGCCGGTGCGCTCCAGCACCCCGCCCGGGCGTGCCACCAGCGGAAAGACATGGCCGGGGCTGACGATCTGCGGGGCACCGCCGGGCGCCGGTACCTGCAGGGCGCAGCGGATCGTCTGCAGCCGGTCGGCCGCCGACACGCCCGTGCTCACGCCATGGGCCGCCTCGATGGACTGGGTGAAGGCGGTGGCGAACGAGGACCGGTTGACCTCCACCATCGGCCGCAGGCCCAAGGCGCCCGCATGACCGGGCGTGAGGCACAGGCAGACGATGCCGCTGCCCTCGCGGATCATCAGGGCCATGGTGGCTTCGGTGAGGTTGTCGGCCGCGCAGACGAGGTCGGCCTCGTTCTCGCGGTCGGCATCGTCCATGACGAGCACGGGACGGCCCGCGGCAATGGCGGCGATGACCTCGGGCATGGGCGCCAGCTGCACGCCGTGATCGACGGCCACGGCCACAGGCGTGGAAGGGAAAGAGGAAAAGGAAGAAAAAACGGAAACGGCGGTGTTCATGAAACGCTCCTGGAAGGTGAGGAAACGCCTCAAGGCATGCAAGAAGCACCGGCGCACGCCCGAATGGCAGGCGCGCGCAGGCACCAGGGCGCGCATGGCTGCGCGCCCCATCTTCTTTCATCCGGACTGTGACCGTCGGCCCCAGACTGGACGGGCCAGGAACCGTGTTCCTTGGAGCCGCGTCGCACTGGGTCTGCTGACCTCCGCCCATCCCGAAGGACGCATGCGGAGCGCTCGCGGGCTCGCGGCGCGGGGAGACCTCCCGCACCGCCTACCGCCGGTGGGGAATTCCACCCCGCCCTGAAGACCGTGCGATTATCGCGGCGCTGCCGCCGGTGGCGTGTCGCCTGCCGGGCGATCCCGGCCCAGCAGCAGGGGCAAGACTTCAGCCGACGGACCGCGCAGCACCGCATGGGCCGTGCCGTCGAGTTCGCTCGGCGCCGGGTTGACGATGACCACGCGCGCCCCGATGCGCCGGGCCATGTGGGCGAGGCCGGCCGCGGGATACACGGCGCCGGCCGTGCCCACGACCAGCATCAGGTCGCAGGCGCTGACCGCCTCCTCCGCCTGACCGAGGATGTCGATCGGCAACGACTCGCCGAACCACACCACGGCCGGGCGCACGAGATTGCCGCAGGTGGCGCAGCGCGGTGGTGCGCCGGCCTCGGCGTGGGCCATGTCGCAGCAGCCGCGCGGATCGTCCAGCCAGCGGTTGCCGCGCAGCTCGCCATGCAGGCACAGCACGCCCTCGCTGCCGGCCATCTGGTGCAGGCCATCCACGTTCTGCGTGACGAGCGTGAGGCGGCCGGGATGGCGCCGGGCAAAGTCCGCCAGCGCCCGGTGGCCCGCATTGGGCTGCACGCCCTGCAGCAGCGCGCGGCGGTGCTCGTACCACGCCCAGACACCCGCGGGATCGGCGCGAAAGCCGGGCTCGCTGGCCATGTCTTCGGGGCGCACCTGCGCCCACAGTCCGGTCTGCGCATCGCGGAATGTGGGCACGCCGGACTCGGCGCTCACGCCCGCGCCGGTCAGCACCACGATGCGCTGCGCTGCGTCGACCCAGGCGATGGCGGTATGCAGGTCGCCCGAGCCGCTCCAGGCGCCTTCAGGATCAGGCTGCGGCAAGCGCGGCATGGCGAAAAGACCGGTTCAAGGCGTACGCTGGCGCAGCGCCTCGTACAGGCACACGCCGCTGGCCACCGACACGTTCAGGCTCTCCACCGCGCCTTTCATGGGGATCGAGACCAGCTCGTCGCAGGTCTTGCGCGTGAGCTGGCGCATGCCGTCGCCCTCCGCGCCCAGCACCAGGGCCACGGGGCCTTTCAGGTCCACCTGGTAGATGGTCTTGGGCGCATCGTCGCTGGTGCCGATGCACCAGATGTTGCGCTCCTTGAGCTCGTTCAGGGTGCGCGCGAGGTTGGTCACCATGAAATACGGCACCGTCTCTGCGGCACCGCTGGCCACCTTGGCCACCGTGGCGTTCAGGCCCACCGCATGGTCCTTGGGCGCGATCACGGCCTGCGCGCCGGCGCCGTCGGCCACCCGCAGGCAGGCGCCCAGGTTGTGCGGATCGGTCACGCCGTCCAGCACCAGCAGCAGGGGCTGGGCGACGCCGGAGGCTTCCAGGTCTTCGAGCAGCTCGTCGAGCGAGGTGGCCAGGGCCACCGGCTCCACCCGCGCCGCCACACCCTGGTGGCCCTGGCTGCCCGCCAGCTTGGCGATGCGCGCGCTGTCGGCTTCGATGAGGCGCGCGCCGGCGGCGTTGGCGCGGTCGAGGAACTGGCGCATGCGGGCATCGCGCCGCGTGGCCTCGTAGTAGATCTCGATGATGGATTGCGGCGCAGTCTTCAGGCGCACGCCGACGGCGTGGAAGCCGAAGAGGACTTTGGGGCTGGACATGCGGGGATTATCCGCGCCACGGGCCGAGCGACCGATTGCTATTTATTTGATAGCAACCAAGGCATGCAATATCCCGGCACAGGGCACAAACGGCCCAAAGCCCCTACGAAAGCCTCAGGCCTCGGACACGCGCCCCGCGTCGATGGTGATGCGCCGCTCGCACTGCGCGGCGATGCCCCGGTCGTGCGTGACGAGCACGAGCGTGGTGCCCTGCTCGCGGTTCAACTCGAACATCAGCCGCATGATGGTCTCGCCCGTGGCGAAGTCCAGGCTGCCGGTGGGCTCGTCGGCCAGCAGCACGGCCGGCTCGACCACGAAGGCCCGCGCCAGCGCCACGCGCTGCTGCTCGCCGCCCGACAGCACCTTGGGGTAATGAGACAGGCGCTGGCCCAGCCCCACGCGCCCCAGCATGTCGGCTGCAAGCTTGCGCGCGTCGCGGCGGTCGGCCAGCTCCAGCGGCAGCATGACGTTCTCCAGCGCGGTCAGGTTGCCCATGAGCTGGAAGCTCTGGAACACGAAGCCCACCTTCTGCGCGCGCAGCGCGGCGCGGGCATCTTCGTCGATGGCGAACAGGTCCTGCCCATCCAGGCGCACGGTGCCGCGGGTGGGCGTATCGAGCCCCGCGATGATCGACAGCAGCGTGCTCTTGCCCGAGCCCGAGGCGCCGATGATGACCGTCACCTCGCCGGTGTTGAAGGTGGTGGACACCTCCTTGAGCACCTGGTGCGCGCCGAACGACTTGCACACGCAGTCGGCGACGATGTAGGGCGTGGCCTGGCTCATTGCGCCCGTCCTTCCACGTCGAAGCGGTATTCGACGGCGTTGGAGATCTGCGTGACCAGCGTGGTCAGCAGCAGGTAGGTGATGGCCACGGTGGAGAGCGTCGCGATGGGCTGGAAGGTCGCCGACTGGATGCGGTTGCCCACGTTGGTCAGCTCCACCACGCCGATGGCGTAGGCCAGCGACGAGTCCTTGAGCAGCGCCACGAAGTTGCTCACCAGGGGAGGCAGCGAGATCTTGAAGGCCTGCGGAAACACCACGTCGAAGAACACGTGCAGGCGCGACAGGCCCAGGGCCCGCGCCGCCTCGGTCTGCCCGCGCGGCACGGCCAGCAGTCCGGCGCGCACCGCCTCGGCGTTGTAGGCACCCACGTTCAGGCCCAGCGCCACCACGGCGGCGGCGAAGTCGGGCAGGTTCAGCCCCGGCACCAGCACCGGCAGCGCGAAGTACACGAAGAGGATCTGCACCAGCAGCGGCGTGCCGCGGATGACCCAGATGTAGAACCCGGCGGCCCAGCGCAGCGCGATCCAGCGCGAGGTGCGGGCCAGCGCGGCGCTGGTGCCCAGCACCAGGCCCACGCTGCCGCTCACCAGGGTGAGCCACAGCGTGGTGCGCGCGCCGTCGGAGAACGCCTGGGCGTTCGGTCCGATCGGGTCAGGCAGGAAGGAAAGCAGCTGGCCCAGCAGGGCCAGCGCCAACACCATCAGCAGCAGGGCGGAGACCAGCGTCGCATTGCTGCGGTGCTGGCGCGTCCAGTGCTGTGGCCACAGAGCATTGAGCATGGAAGGAAGGCGGTCCGAAGCCGGCGCCGCGGCTTATGGCGCGCAGCGGACGTCTTCGTTGAAGTACTTCTGGGACACGGCGGCGTAGCTGCCATCGGCCAGCACTTCGGCAAAGGCCTTGTTCCATGCGTCGGCCAGCCCGGTGTTGCCCTTGGAGACGGCGGGTGCGATCTTCTCGATGAAGAGCATGTCGCCCAGCTTCAGGCCCGCCTTGGGGTTCTTGGCGACCACTTCCTTGGCCACGAACTTGTCGGTCACCCAGGCATCGACGCGCTTGGAGGTGAGCGCGCTGCGGGCGTCCACGTCGGTGGGGAAGTTCTTCATTTCCTTGATGCCGGCGACCTTCTGCACGTTCTCCAGGTAGCTGGTGCCGGTCTGCACGGCGACGATCTTGCCGGTGAGGTCCTTGGCGGTGCGGATCTTGGGGTCGGTGGCGATGATCATGCCGCCCGAGCAGTAGTGGGGCGTGGCGAAGGTGACGGCCTTGGCGCGCTCTTCGGTCACGCCGTGCGAGGCGATGACGGCATCCCAGCGGTCCTGCGCCAGGCCGGTCAGCAGGGCATCGAAGCCCAGCGTCTTCCATTCGACCTTCAGGCCCATCTTCTTGGCGACCAGGTTGGCCACTTCGATCTCGAAGCCGGTGAGCTGGGTGCCCTGGAAATAGTTGAAGGGCGCGAACTGGCCCTCGGTGGCGATGATGATCTTGCCGTCCTTCTTGACGGCCTCCAGCGTGCGGGCCTGCACGGAAAAAGCGGCACACATTGCCACTACGGTGGCGATCGTCTTGAACATCTTCATCTCTGTTGTTCCTGCGCAGGGTGGTTTCAGGTACAAAAAATCCGGCTTGGCGGTTAGCGAAGCCGGAGCCAGCGGCCAGTGGGCCGCCCGCGGGACGGGCAGTCACGGGATTGCCACATTATAAAAGGCGTGCATGAGGCCATGCCCACCCGCAAACCCTGAGCCGGAGCGCAAAAAACGGGCCCGTTTTGACTTTTTGAGGCTCAGCGCAGGAAGGCGTCGTAGCCCGTCTTGAGAATGAGCGCGCTGACCACCACGATGAAGATGCCGCGCACGAAGCCCGTGCCGTGCTTGAGCGCCATGTGCGTGCCGATGACGCTGCCCACCACGTTGGCCACCGCCAGTGGCACCGCGAAGTGCCACCACACGTGCCCCTTGGCCGCGAACAGGATGATGGCCGCCACGTTGGTGGCCAGGTTCAGCAGCTTGGCCGACACCGAGGCGTTCAGGAAGTCGTAGCCCAGCAGCCGCACGAACAGGAAGACGAAGAAGCTGCCCGTGCCCGGCCCGAAGAAGCCGTCGTAGAAACCCACCACCAGCCCGATGGCGCAGGCCAGGCGTGTCTCGATCCGGCCCTCGAAGCGCGGGGTGTGGTGGCGCCCCAGGTCCTTGCGGGCCAGCGTGTACAGCAGCACGGCCAGCAGGATCAGCGGCAGCAGCTTGCGCAGCGAATCCGCCGAGATCACCGTCACCGTCCAGGCGCCGGCAAACGCCCCGATGAAGCCCGCCGCGGCCGCCGGCAGCATCGCCTGCCAGCGCATCTGCACGCGGCGGCTGTACTGCCAGGTGGCGATGCCCGTGCCCCAGATGGAGGCGCTTTTGTTGGTGCCCAGCAGCGTGGCGGGCGGTGCGTTGGGAAACGTGGCGAACAGGGCGGGCACGAGGATGAGGCCGCCGCCCCCGACGATGGCGTCCACGAAGCCGGCCAGCAGCGACGCCAGAGAAACAATGATCCATTCCATCCCCCGATTGTCGGGGCTGCCGCAGGGCGGAACGGGGAATGGGGAGCGATTCGTGCGTGCCGGCGCACAGCGAACCGGCCAAGGGAACGGGCAAAGAAAAAGCGCCGGGGTCGCCGGCGCTTTGTAAAAAAGGCATCTTATAGGGGGATGCTCGGAATGGTTTGTTCGACTTCGAGATGTCTCCTCGGTCCCCTCGTTCGACGCGACGGGCGCGTTTTCGAGTGGTTGAACTGTAACGAGTGCACCCTGCTGGTGCATTGGTGGTTTCCCGCACCCCGTTCTGGGGCAGCGTGGCGAAGCACCTGCAAGATGGGCGAAGCACGGGCGCGGCAGCCGTTGGTTTTTACGGGGCATTGATGCGCGGTTTGATTCAATCGGCGGGCGTTTCGCTTCCCTCTTCAAGGCCTGTTCGCCATGACCGATCTTTCGCTTCGCCGCACCCTCTCCGCGCCGGCGGCCCTGGCTGCCCACCGCTCGGCCGCCCCCGAGCGGCCGGCGTTTCCCGCCGAGGCGCCTGC
>NZ_BAAJYS010000092.1:0-13291 GCF_057543315.1 Acidovorax sp. KPB24-07 | reverse complement strand
GCCGATCAGGAACGCCTCCTTACGCGCGCCATCGGCGGATTTCTCCACCATCCAGGGCAGTTGCCCGGCCAGCCGTTCGTCCTGCAGCAGCACGTTCAGCAGGTCGCGCGCCGGCTCGGCCCCCAGCGGAACGACCACGAAACGCTCGGTTTCGAATTTCGGGGCCTGGGCGGGCAGCAGCTCGACGCTGGCTTTCATCTCTTGGTACGACATCGTTTTAAACCTCCGTGGGCGCCGAGCCTAGGCGCGCGCCCGCGCGGGCCGGGCCAGACGTCCGAAGGAAGGTGGCCGCAGCCGAAGGCCATCGGCCCGGGGCGGCGCTCTCCTCGCCGCCTCGATACGCACCAACGGTGGCTAACCGGCGAGCGCCGGATAGTCCGTGTAGCCCTGGGCCCCGGGCGTATAGAACGTGGCCGGATCGGGCGCGTTCAGCGGCGCGCCCTGGCGCATCCGTTCGACCAGGTCCGGATTGGCGATGAATGCACGGCCGAAGGCGGTGAGGTCGGCCAGGCCGCCCTCCAGCGCGCGCTCCGCACCGGCCTTGTCCAGGCCGCCGGCCAGGATGAACGGGCCGTCGAACGCCGCCCTCAGATCGGCCTTGAGCTGGGCGGGAACTGGTGGCGTGCCCATGGCCGAGTGGTCCAGCACGTGGACGTACATGAGGCCGAGCGCGGAAAGCGCTTTCACCAGGGCGAGGTACTGCGCATCCACGCCGTCGAACGGGCCGGCGCTGTTGACCACCCCGTGCGGCGACAGGCGGATGCCCACGCGTTCAGCGCCGATCTCCTTCACCGCCGCACGCGCGATTTCGAGCACCAGGCGGTTGCGCCCTTCGGCGGTTGCGCCATAGCCGTCCGTGCGGCGATTGATGTTGGCATTCAGGAACTGCTCCAGAAGATACCCGTTGGCCGCGTGCAGTTCGATGCCGTCGAACCCGGCTTCGATGGCCAGGCGCGCCGCCGTGGTGTATTCGCCGATCACGGCCTGGATGTCGGCCTCGGTTATGGCGCGGGGCGGCGTGTGCGGCTGGTTGCCTTGCGAATCCGTGCGCATCTCGCCGGGACACACCTCGGCCGACGCGCTGACCACTTCGGCGCCGGCCGGCATGTTGGCCTGATGGGACACGCGGCCCGTGTGCATCAGTTGCACGACGATCTTGCCGCCTTGGGCATGCACCGCGCTGGTCACCTGCTTCCAGCCTTGAACCTGGGCATCATTGAACAGGCCGGGAATGCGGGCATAGCCCAGGCCGTTCGGCGAAGGCGACGTGCCCTCGGTGATGATGAGCCCGGCGCCCGCGCGCTGCGCGTAGTAGGTGGCCATCAGGCCATTGGGCGTGTTGTTCTCGACCGCGCGGTGGCGCGTGAGGGGCGACATCACCACGCGGTTGCGAAGGGGTGTGTTGCGCAGGGAAAAGGGTTCGAAAAGCATGGGGGGTCCTGGAAAAGAAGGGGCGCGAAGGGAGAGAAGAAGCACAAGAAGAAACCATCGGGCTGCGAAAGAAAGGCATCCGATGGGCTCGCGTCAAAGAACCTGGTAGCGAGGGGCGGGCGTGCCGACCTGCGTGGCGGCGAACAGCTGGGAGCGGGCGGCCTCGTACTGGTCCCACAGGCTCGCATCGGCCACGGATGGGAAGGTGACCGTCTCGCCTTGGTCCAGCCCTGCGAGCGCCGCATCGACCATGTGCTCGGCCGTCATCAACCCGTCCTTGTTGAGCGCCGCCAGCGGAACGCCCGACAGGTCCCACAGCTCGGTGGCCGTCGATGCCGGCAGGACCACCTGGACCTTCACCTGCGTGCCGGCCAGTTCCTGCTGCAGGCCCGTGCTGTAGTGCAGCACGAAGGCCTTGGTGCCGCTATAGACCGCGCTGATGGGCAGCGAATGGATGCCCAGAACGGAACCGATGTTGACGATCAGGCCCGCGTTTCTCGCGATGAAGCGGGGCACCACCGCCTGGGTCAGGCGCGTGAGCGCGGTGATGTTCAGGGCGATCTGGGACAGCGCATCGTCCGCCGACCGCTGGGACACCTTGCCCAGCCGCGCGATGCCGGCGTTGTTCACCAGGACATGCAGGTTGTCGTTGGTGGACAAAATCGCTTCGACACGCGCCAGGTCGTCGGCCTGGCCCAGGTCCGCCACGATCGGCTCGGCCTGGATGCCATGCGCCTTGGCAAGCCGGTCGCACAGGGCCTGCAGGCGGTCAGCGCGCCGGGCGACCAGAATAAGATCGTATCCACGGGCCGCCAGGCGATCGGCATACACGGCGCCGATGCCGGCCGAAGCCCCGGTGATCAGTGCGACTTTCCGGGATGGGGGATGGGTCATTGCTATCTCTCCGATAAAATTGAGGGCTCAACCAAATTGATTGAGGGCTCAAATGTAGAGCCGAACCTCGGCTTGATTTCAATGGTGCAGCACTCAACCTTTTAAAACGCATGGGAATTACCGACAACCCGATGGACACGCCCAACGCAGGGGTCCAGACCACGGCCGCAGAGCCTGTCCTGGCCGGCGTGCAGGTCTGCACGAACACGGCGGTGCGCCTGGCGGCCCGCAGGCTGGGGCAGCTGTACGACGACGCCCTCGCGCCGCTGAACCTCAAGGCGACGCAGCTGGCGCTGATGGGGGAAATCGCCAAATTCAAGAGCGCCGAAGCCGAAGGACCAGCGCTGCAGGACCTGGCGGGCCGGCTCGCCATCCAGCTGTCGGCCCTGACCCATGCGCTGCGGCCGCTGGTGCGCGACGGCATCGTCGAGCTGCGGCCCGACGCCCAGGACCGGCGGACCAAGCGGGGCGTGCTGACGCCGCTCGGCAAAAAACTGCTTTCGGAAGCGATCGTGCGATGGGCCGCGGCCAACGAGCGGGTCGAGGCCGTTCTCGGCCCCGCCTCGGCAGCGAGCTTGAGGGCGCTGGCCGATCAGGTGGCGTCGGATGCGTTCATGATGGCCTACCAGGCGGAAAACCCGGCACGGGTCCCGCCGGCCCCTTAAGGCGTGCCGCAGGCGGAACGGGCCGACCCACGCGCACCGGCCTGGGCGCTGTGCGCCAAGGCGGGGTCGCACCCGCCCTCCTCACTCCCCGTTGTCTTCGGCGGCCTTGACCAGGTGCTGGCGGCTCTTGTCCAGCAGCCGGCTGTCAATAGGGTGCGCAATCGCCTTGGGCATGACGGTGGTGTCCACGATCACCTGCTGCGAGCTGGACCTCTTCACAACACCACCACGCCGGGCAGCCTGGATGCTGGCGGCCAGCAGCGTCTCCACGCCTTCTTCTCCAACGCGCTTTCTCCAGCGCGTCAGGCTGGACGGGTCGATGGGCGCCTCGGTCTGCAGGTAGGTCTCGCCGCAGAAGAACTGCCAGTACGGGTTCTCCACCCAGGTGTTCACCACTGCCTGATCGGAGGCGTCGAAGGTGTGCTGCAGGTACAGCAGGCCGGCCACCAGGCGCGCCGGCAAGGCGGGCCGGCCTGCGGCCGGATGTGAACGAGACCGCGAAGGTGCGTTCGATCTCGGCCCAGTCGATCAACGCGGCCAGCTTGACCAGCGGGTGACGCATGTTGATCAACTCGTCCAGCCGGGAGATGAACAACTCGTCGCTCTGCGGCTGCGAAGGCTTCGGGCCAATGGAATCTCCGGAGGAATTTGCAAGAAAACAGGTACTGGCAAAACCATACCTTGCAAATGCTGCATCCATCAACCTGAAAAAATGCAAGCAAGATCAACGGCTTGCGCGTTGTTCAGCGCGGACTAAATACTTTCCGGGATCAGGGTGGCTTTGGCCGAATCGCATAGCGAATCCCGGCCGCCGCCCTCAACCGTCAGTGAACCGCTCCCCCAGGAACTCCACGAAGCTGCGCAGCTTGGGCGACCGGTACCGGTCCTGCAGGTACACCACGCTCATCGGCCGCACGGGCAGGTCATGCCCGGGAAACAGCCGCACCAGCCGCCCGGCCGCCACATCGGCCTCCAGCAGGATCGCAGGCTGCAGCACGATGCCCAGACCATGCAGCGCGGCCACGCGCAGCGCCTGGCCGTTATTGACCTGCACGCGGCCCGACACGGGAATGCAAAGCCCGTCGTCGTCGCCGCTGTGCAACCGCCAGTTGGCCAGGGCGGCAGGACTGAAGGACAGGCATTCGTGCCCGCTCAGGTCTTCGGGCCGGGCCGGCGTGCCCCGGCGCGCGAGGTACCCGGGCGAGGCGCAGATCATCAGCCGGTAAGGCGCCAGCGGCCTGGCGATCAGTGCCGAATCGGGCAGCTGGCCGATGCGGATCGCGGCTTCGAAGCCCTCTTCGATCAGATCGACCACGCGGTCGCTCAAGGACACATCGACGCTCACGTCCGGGTAGCGCGCCAGGTACACCGACAGCGCCGGCATCAGCGCCTCGGTGCCGAAGGTGACCGGCGCGCTGATGCGCAGCTTGCCGGCGGGGGCGAGCTGCAGGCTCTGCGCCTGCGCGTCGGTCTCGGCCACCAGCCGCAGGATCTCCTTGCAACGCGCGTAGTAGTCCTCGCCCAAGGCCGTCAGGTGCTGGCGCCGCGTGGTCCGGTGCAGCAGTTGCATGCCCAGCCGCTTTTCCAGCGTGCGCAGGTGGTTGCCGGCCATGGTGGCGGAGATTCCGCTGGCTTGTGCGGCAGCGCTCAGGCTGCCTTTTTCCACCGTGTGCACGTACACCTGCATGCTGTCGAGCAAGTCCATTGATAACTCCCGCTGCCGAATGAATCAAATGGCATGCAGTTTATCCAGCACAGCTATTTAATGACACTGCTTCTCTTTGTTCACCGCCCAGAGAAGCACCATGAAAGCCATCCAGCTCACCGCCCCCTCCCTTGACGCATTCCGCCCCACCGAACTGCCCGACCCACAACCCGGCAAGGGCGAGGTACTGGTGCGCCTGCGTGCCGCCACGCTGAACTTCGTGGACGTGGCCATCGCCACCGGCCAGTTCCCCGCGGCGGGCTTTCCGATGGTGCCCGTGGCCGACGGTGCGGGCGAGGTGGCTGCGCTGGGCGACGGTGTCGATGACCTGTCCCTGGGCCTGGCCGTGGGCGACCGGGTAGTTCCGCACTTCATGCCCCACTGGCAAGGCGGGGCGGTGTCGGCGCGCAACCTCGCGGCGATGCGCGGCATCACCCTGCCCGGCTCGCTGGCGGAGTACGCCGTGGTGCCCGCGACCAGCCTGATCGCGCTGCCTGCCCACCTCGACTTCGCCCAGGGCGCCGCGCTGCCCATCGCGGCCACCACGGCGTGGAACGCCGTGCGCTCGGCACCGCTGCGTCCCGGCTCGGTGGTGATGCTGCTGGGCACGGGCGGTGTCAGCCTGTTCGCCCTGCAGTTCGCCAAGGCCTGCGGCGCCACGGTGATCCTGGCCTCGTCGTCCGACGCGAAGCTGGAGCGCGCGCGCCTGCTGGGCGCCGATCACCTGATCAACTACCGCACCACGCCCGCCTGGGACGAGGCGGTGCGAACCCTCACGGAGGGGCGCGGCGCCGATCTGGTGGTGGAAACCGTCGGCGCGGCCACCTTCGCGCAGTCGCTCAATGCAGCGGCAGTGGGCGGCACGGTGTTCACCATTGGCTTCCTGGGCGGCACGGCTTCGTCCATCGACCTGCTACCGATCATCGTCAAGTCCCTGCGCGTGGTGGGCAACAGCACCGGCTCGGTGGACGACCTGGCGCAAGCGGCCCGGGCCATCGCGGCGCACCGCATCGTGCCGGTGATCGACCAGACCTTCGCGATGCAAGAGGTGCCCGCGGCGTATGCAGAACTGAGTGCCGGGGGGAGGCACTTCGGGAAGATCGCGATCGTGCATTGAGGGAAGCGGCTGTCAGCGTTTGGTCGAAGAGGACGTGCGGACCGAGCAGTCGATTACATGGATCGTTACTAAACGCTTGTATTCCTCCGATAGCCCCATTTCCAACATTGACTGAAGCGCCTCTGGGGTCTGTGGCCGTTTCCCAGTCGGTGGAGCTGGAATTTTATTTGGGAGACCGAACCAGAGCACGATGTAAATCCCGTATCCCTTCGCCCGCGGATCGGTCGTGTACCGCGAGATTAGTTGTCCTTTTACGGCAGTCCAGAGTCCTCTGTTCTGATCGCGCTTGATTTCAATGGGTATGCCGCCCTGCGTGCCGACGGTGCACCAAACGTCAGAACGCTTACCGTCAACATGATGCGTTTCAGGCAAGCATTCAATCTCGAAGCGATGCAACCGATCACGTAATTGCGTCGAGAAAGTATCGCGGCAGAGCTCTTCATGGCGAGGAGAACATGGCTCCTTCTGTGCGCCTGCATTCCAGTACTGCAGGTTCAGATTCAGGTCGCTGTAGCGCACTTGCTCCTTCATGCCTTCGATCAAGTCGTTCACCACTGCCGCTATCTCAGCAGGACTAGAAGCCCTGCGCTGCTGCAGGGCTGTACTTACTTGCCGCCAAGTGGGTTTTTCGTAAGTGGCATCACGCCGGACAATCTGCTGGGCCAGACGCGCTGCACGCAGTTCAGAAACCCATTCAACTATCGCTGGCAGCTGACTAAGGCGTTTAATTTCCCACTCGCTTTCGGCATCTGGCCTACCGGCCAACTCATTGAGGTAGCTTTTGACCAATTCAGAACGTCTCATATCGCGGGTAACCAAACCAGCCCCGGTAATGCGCGACGGCGAGCATCCAACTGCAAGATGCTCGACAAAGAATCCTAAAAGTTGCGCTGGCTTGTGCAGGAAATGAATGGCTTGACCGCAGTCATCAAGAAAATGGAAAAAATGCTCGGCACGCAGACGCTTCGCCAGATAGCACCGCGCGACTGGTATGTATCTTTCGGGATCGAGGAGCAGTCCCACCGTCAGCCAGCACGCCCGTTGTTGCACATCCACCTTTTTCGAAGTGTCGAGTCGAATCTGGACCAATGAAAGCAATTCGTCTCTTACCGAAAGAGTGAATGCTCCGCGAAGCATGTCCGTCAGCGTGTTACGAAGGTGAGGATTTGATCGCGAAGGAAACTGTGCAAGCAAGGGCAAGAGGCATAACTTTGTGACCTCAGAGTAGGACTCATCGCGAAAAAGATGGGTGTGAGCTGGACTACGGCTCTTCCATTGCATCGCGTTGGTGAAATAAATAAAAAAAGCCTCAGCCATGCAATGCGGGAGGCTTGCTACGACTGCGGACACCCAGGTGTCATGCCCCCTGATCCGATGTACCAAATGGACCACCAAGGCAGCTACGAGGCGATCGGCCGCCATAGTTTCGAAGAACTTACGGTCGTGCTCATAAGCGATTTCCAGACTGACCAACACTGGCGTATTCAACGTGAACGACTTTCCATTGTTGATTGCGTTTATGGTCTCTGCTGAGGAGGGCAAGTCCGCCCGGTGGAGGGTGCGGCGTAGAGCCAGGAGCGCGGCCTGAACCAGTTCCTCGTCTCCCGCGAAAAAACTGCTCAGCTTTTCCCGGGGCGTTTCGCCATCGGCGTCATAGTATTTATGTAGGTAAACCGCAGCCACCTGATCTAGAAGACCAAGGGGTACCAGTGGTTTTGAAAATTCGGCAATCTTGGCGCGATACGTGTTGCGCCGCTCGGCAGCCTTTTGCGCACGGTCTTGTTTGCGTCTGACCTCCTCTTGCATCCACCCCCAACGCTCCCATGTGCAAGTGAACCTTTCGGTTAGCAAGTCCTGCCATCCGCGTTCCATGCTGAGGTCTTCGCAAGTAATAAGCACTTCCTCAAGCCCAAGTGCATATTCGTCCGGAATGGCATAGATGGCTTGAAAGAAATAACGCTTTGCATCCGCCTCGCTATGGGTGTTCTGCGCTCTGGCAAGCCACCATGCGGCCGCGTCAGCTGGAGCCGCTGCCCGATGCAGCCGAGCTTCCGCGGACCGGACTGGATTGGTCGCCTTTGAAAATCGATTCAGAGCAAGATCCAACAGTGAGAAATAGCGATGCGGACGAGCCCGCAGCCACTGATGAAAAACCTCTCTGTCATCGTGATCCAGCAAGCTTTCCTCATATTCGCCGCAAGCGGTATCAAGCCAATTCAGCAATTGATCGTCATGCGGGATGTCCGCAATCTCCTTGAGCACCCGGGAGATCAGACTTCCAACGAACTCCCCGCGCGATCGTGAAGTCCCTGTACCTTCCAGTTCCAGTTCCGTTTCCGCTGCAAACGAGTCGAGCAACTTCATTGCCTCGTGGCAATCGATTTCGCCCACATCATGCTCCCAGAACATCTGATAGTTACCGATGAGGTTACGTTGTTTAGGCAGGTGAAAAAACTTCGGAAGCTCTACGGCGGAAAGCGCCGCTGGATACATTGCTTCTAGCAACGCGCCAAGTATTTCGTCATCACCGTCCTCCACAACGGCAGATTCGATATCGGCCAGCAAGCTGCGCAAGGACGGATCGTTCACGCCAACCCAGCTCATGTGTATTTTTAACGCCCGCATGCGTACGGATAGCCATCGGGATTCGTCACGGACGAGGGCCAGCAATAAAGTGGTTAAGCCTGCATCGGGTGATTGGTGAAGCATTCCCTCCAGCAGTAGCACCAACAGCAGTTGGTGAGCGTCCGAATAGTTCGGTTCAGCCATTCGTTGACTGACCAATGGACGCATCTCAGAGGTGACCAAAGCCGCAAATGGCAGGCCATTCCATTCATACCATCTGAACGACCGCGAATCTTGGACATGGCTACCAAGTTGCTCAATCAAAGCCGTCTTGTCTGAAATGGAAAAGTTCTTGGCGTCCCCGTAGAGAAGCACACAAAGCGAATCAAGCCGGATAAAGGTCAGCCTCGTTTCTGCGGCAAGTGATGCAAGCCAACCTGCCAAACCGCGCATGCTGCTGACAATGCCGCCGTCAGAACCGCAGATCAATGCCAGTACCCGCCGAAACGAGAGTTTCTCGTGCAGCCGGTCGGCCAAATACCTTGCAGCGAGGAACTCGGCCACGGTTCTGTGCACTGGGGTAAAGACATTGCTCCCGGTCGACCTGAACAGCCGGCTGGCCAAGGCCTCATTCAATGGCAGTCTTTCGTCAGAGTTTGGTACTTCGTTGAGTGAGATCACCCGGTCAGGCGTGCTTGATAAATGAGAGAAGCCGGTAAGGTCCGCAATCAACTGGAGGGCACAAAGATATGCGGCAGCACGTTTAAGGCTGTCGTGATCTGGGGCACTTTTGTATGTAGCGGCGAGATGCTCATCGTTGTGCTCTAGCACCAGACGATCGCACGCCATTTCAAACACCGCCTGCCGGGTGTCAGGCCATCGATTGCTTGGTCCTACTGCTGCGGCAAGCATGATCAGAGTTTGGGGATTAAGCAGCAGGTCGGTCAGCCCATGTTTCTCCGCGGATGCAATGAAGGCCTGTGCATCGGGAATACCGTGATTGGCGTGAAGAATGATTTCTACATCGGTGAGCGTCAACGGCTGAAGAGTCAGCACCTGAAGCTCATCCTCTGAGGAAAGCAAGGACTGAAGCTTCCTTGCGTCTGGATCACCCAACCAGTCAGCAGATCGGCACGACAGCCGAAAGCTATGGCACCCGAGCTGGCGCAACTTATTGCGAATGTTGTCCAGAGGCACTCTGCCTGCGGTGTTCCCCGCACGCGTTTCGTCCAATCCGTCGATAAAGATAGGCCGGGCCGAATTCTTCAGTTCGGAGAGATCATCAAACGTCAAGAGGTCACCAGCGCTGATGAAATGCCCGCCGACCAATTCGGCCTGCTGCCGGAAGGATGATGTTTTGCCCATGCCAGGGTCACCGAGTAACACGTAGGCAATCAAAGCTTGTGTGTCGTCCAGCGACATCGGCTCTGCTGTTCGGTCATCGTTCGTATCAGCTTGACGCACACAGGTGCGGGAAACCAGCAGCATTTGCACCTCGTTTTCTCTTGGCAGGCGTCACTTGATGAGTTCGATGGTAGTCGGAGGTCATGCACCCTCCTGGGTGCCGTGCACCAACGCGGGTACCACCCACTCTGTCTTCCAAAATCGCGAATATCAAATCACTACTAAAACAATAGCAATACCCCCTACTCCAATATGCGCTAGAGGCCAATTTCATTCAAGCCCTGCTGACCCCACCCCACCTGGCACGCGCATTGCAACAGCGTCCCCGTGACCAATGCCGGTCACATGGCTGACCCCTTCCAATGGCGGAAACGGGGCGGCCAGGACGAAGGCGTCCCCACAGATGGTGCAGGCTGACAAACAACAGCCCGCGCCCTGTGCGGACGCCTTTTTTGTTTTTTGGCACGAACACCCATTGGGGGTCACGATGAAAAAATCCAGGCTGGTGATGGTGGGCAATGGCATGGCCGGGGTGCGCACGCTCGAAGAGCTGCTCAAGATCGCTCCGGATCTCTACGACATCACGGTGTTCGGCGCCGAGCCGCACCCCAACTACAACCGCATCCTGCTGTCGCCCGTGCTGGCGGGCGAGCAGACCATTGACGAGATCATCCTCAACGACTGGTCCTGGTACGAAGAGCACGGCATCCACCTGCACACGGGCTTCACTGTGAACGAGGTGGACCGCGTGCGCCGCGTGGTGCACGCCACCAACGCGGCGGGCGAGGTCATCAGCGCCGAGTACGACCGGCTGATCCTCGCCACCGGCTCCAACCCGTTCATCCTGCCGATTCCGGGCAAGGACTTGCAGGGCGTTCTGGCCTACCGCGACATCGCCGACACGCAGGCCATGATCGACGCCGCCGCCACGTACCAGCATGCGGTCGTGATCGGCGGCGGGCTGCTGGGCCTGGAGGCCGCCAACGGCCTCATGAAGCGCGGCATGCAGGTGAGCGTGGTGCACGTGGGCGACTGGCTGATGGAGCGGCAACTGGACGATGTGGCCGGCAAGATGCTGCAAAAGTCCCTGGCCGAGCGCGGCATGCAGTTCCTGATGAAGGCGCAGACGCAGGAGCTGGTGGGCGGGGCGGACGGCCGCGTCACCGCCGTGCGGTTCAAGGACGGCACCGAGGTGCCCGCCAACCTGGTGGTGATGGCCGTGGGCATCCGTCCCAACACGCAGCTGGCCGAAAAGATGCGCCTGCACGTGAACCGCGGCATCGTGGTGAGCGACACGCTGCAGACCACTACCGACGCGCGCATCTACGCCGTGGGCGAGTGCGCCGCGCACCGGGGCATCGCCTACGGGCTGGTGGCGCCGCTGTTCGAGCAGGGCAAGGTGCTGGCCAACCACCTGGCGGAGTTCGGCATCGGGCGCTACCAGGGCTCGCTCACCTCCACCAAGCTCAAGGTGACGGGCATCGACCTGTTCAGCGCGGGCGACTTCCAGGGCGGCGAAGGCACCGAGGAGATCGTGATGAGCGACCCTTTCGGCGGCGTGTACAAAAAAACTCGTCATCAAGGACGACAAGCTCGTGGGCGCGTGCCTCTACGGCGACACGGTGGACGGCAGCTGGTACTTCAAGCTGCTGCGCGACGGCCGCACGGTGGGCGACATCCGCGACAAGCTGATGTTCGGCGAGAGCAACATCGGCGACGCGGGCCACCAGGGCCACAGCAAGGCCGCCGCCATGGCCGACACCGACGAGGTGTGCGGCTGCAACGGCGTGACCAAGGGCGCCATCTGCAAAGCCATCAAGGACAAGGGCCTGTTCACGCTGGACGACGTGAAAAAGCACACCAAGGCCAGCGCCAGCTGCGGCTCGTGCACGGGCCTGGTGGAGCAGATCATCATGTTCACGGCCGGCGGCGACTACTCCGCCACGCCCAAGACCAAGGCCGTGTGCGGCTGCACCGACCACGGCCACCAGGCGGTGCGCGACGCGATCCGCGCCAACAAGCTGCTGTCCATCGGCGACGTGTTCGCCTTCCTGGAATGGAAGACACCCAACGGCTGCGCCACCTGCCGCCCGGCCGTCAACTACTACCTGATCAGCACCTGGCCGAAGGAGGCCAAGGACGACCCGCAAAGCCGCGCCATCAACGAGCGCAGCCACGCCAACATCCAGAAGGACGGCACGTACAGCGTGATCCCGCGCATGTGGGGCGGCGAGACCACGGCCAGCGAGCTGCGCCGCATCGCCGACGTGGTGGACAAATACCAGATCCCCACCGTGAAGGTGACCGGCGGCCAGCGCATCGACCTGCTGGGCGTGAAGAAGGAAGACCTGCAGGCCGTGTGGAAGGACATCGGCATGCCCAGCGGCCACGCCTATGCCAAGGCCCTGCGCACGGTGAAGACCTGCGTGGGCAGCGAGTGGTGCCGCATGGGCACGCAGGACAGCACGCAGATGGGCAAGGACCTGGAGCGCGCGATGTGGCGCATGTACGCCCCGCACAAGGTCAAGTTCGCGGTGAGCGGCTGCCCGCGCAACTGCGCCGAGAGCGGCATCAAGGACGTGGGCATCATCGGCGTGGACAGCGGCTGGGAGATGTACATCGCCGGCAACGGCGGCATCAAGACCGAGGTGGCGCACTTCTTCACCAAGCTCAAGACCGCCGCCGAGGTGCTGGAGTACACCGGCGCCTTTTGCGAGCTGTACCGCCAGGAAGGCTGGTACCTGGAGCGCACGGTGCATTACGTGAACCGCGTGGGCCTCGATCACGTGAAAAAACGCATCCTCGAAGACCACGAAGGCCGCCGCGCGCTGTGGGAGCAGCTGCAGTTCGCGCTGGATGGCGAGCCCGACCCGTGGTTCGACTTCCAGGAAGCCCGCGTGGAC
This sequence comes from Acidovorax sp. KPB24-07, assembly GCF_057543315.1. NCBI lineage: Bacteria > Pseudomonadati > Pseudomonadota > Betaproteobacteria > Burkholderiales > Comamonadaceae > Acidovorax > Acidovorax sp. KPB24-07. The sequence goes on along the minus strand of NZ_BAAJYS010000092.1, from coordinate 607 downwards.
ACGCGGCAGTTCGCCGCCATCGCGCCGTGAGCCCCGGCCCAGCCATTGCCACCACCCCTTTCATTCATTCATCCCCCCGATTCGCAAGGAGCCGCCATGAGCGACTGGAAATACATCTGCCGTGTGGACGACATTCCCGTGCTGGGCTCGCGCCGCGTGGCGCGGCCGCAGGGCCTGGACGTGGCGGTGTTCCGCAACGGTGCGGACGAGGTGTTCGCGCTGCTGGACCGGTGTCCGCACAAGGGGGGGCCTCTGTCGCAGGGGATCGTGTTCGGGACGAGCGTGGCGTGTCCGCTGCACAACTGGACGATCGGGTTGTGCGATGGGCAGGCTTCGGCGCCGGACGAGGGGTGTACGCCGAAGTTTGCGGTGAAGGTGGAGGGGGGGGAGGTGTTTTTGGATGCGGGGGAGTTGGCGGGGCATGCGGTGGAATTGGTTAGGCCTGTAGCGGGGCCTATCAGGCGTTTAGTTGCTGGTTCGGGGGCTTGAGGTTGTGGGTGTGGCTTGTTTTGGCGCTGGTGGTGGCTTTTCTTTCCGGGGCCGGGGTGTGCGCCCGGCGGCGCACTCACTTTCTTTTGCTTCGCCAAAAGAAAGTAAGCAAAGAAAA
>NZ_BAAJYS010000091.1:0-13459 GCF_057543315.1 Acidovorax sp. KPB24-07 | reverse complement strand
GTTCTGCGCCTCGTCGATGATGAGCACGTTGTTGCGGCCCGCCGCATGGGCCTGCAGCAGGAAGGCATTCAACGGGTCGATGCAGTCCTTGACCGTCTCGGAGCCCGGCACCGCCGGGGTGTGCGCCACGCCGAACTCGTCGCAGATGGAGCGCAGCAGCTCGCCCACCGTGAGCCGCGGATTGAAGATGTAGGCCACGTTGCAGTGCGCCGGGATCTGCTCCAGGAAGCACCGGCACACCGTGGTCTTGCCGGTGCCGATCTCGCCGGTCAGCAGCACGAAGCCGCCACCGGCGTCCAGGCCGTAGAGCAGGTGCGCCAGCGCCTCGCGGTGGCGGTCGCTCATGAACAGATAGCGCGGGTCGGGGGCGATGGAAAACGGCGCGTGCTCCAGGCCGAAAAACGGGGCGTACATGGCGGCAAGGATACCGCCCTGCCGTGGCGGTCCTGCAGCGGCGCGCTTTCCCCCTGGACCCGCCACGGGCAGGGTTACACCCGTCAGGAGTTTCCCGCAAATTGTCGTCGGCAAGACAAGAAGACGTCAAAGCGGTTCCTACCATCCGTTGCATCTCCCTTGCATGGCTGCGCGCCCCGCCAGCAGCCTCGGCGGACACCACCGGTAGGAACAGGCATGACGACCACCTTCCCCCAACTGCTGCTGCGGCACGCCGCCGAACGGCCCACTGACGCGGCGCTGCGCGAAAAGGAATACGGCATCTGGCAGACCCACACCTGGTCGGGCCTGGCCGCCATGGTGGAGACGCTGTGCGCCGGCCTGCACCAGGCCGGGCTGCACGCGGGCGAGCACCTGGTGGTGGTGGGCGCCAACCGCCCGCGCCTGTATGCCACCATGCTCGCGGCGCAGTCGCTGGGTGCCATTCCCGTGCCGCTGTACCAGGATGCGGTGGCCGCCGAATGCATCTACCCCCTGAACAACGCCGAGGTGCGCTTTTGCGTGGTGGAAGACCAGGAGCAGGTGGACAAGCTGCTGGAGATCCGCGCGCAGTGCCCCGCCCTATCGCACCTGTATTTCGACGATCCGCGCGGCCTGCGAAACTACAGCGAGCCGGGCCTGGCGTCGCTCGATGCCCTGGTCGAGGCCGGCACCGCCTTCGTGGCGCAGAACCCCGGCTGGTTCCGCGCGCAGGTCGACCGGGTGCAGCCCGGCGACGTGGCGGCCATGTTCTTCACCTCGGGCACCACGGGCAACCCCAAGGGCGTGGTGCACACGCACGCCACCTTGCTCGACCGCGCGCAGGCCGGCGCCGAGTTCGACCGCCTGACGTCGGCCGAGGAGGTGCTGGCCTACCTGCCGCCCGCGTGGATCGGGCAGAACATCTTCAGCTACTCGCAGTGGCTGGCCTGCGGCTACGTGGTGAACTGCCCCGAGTCGGCCGGCACCGTCTCCATCGACCTGAAGGAGGTCGGCCCCACCTACTACTTCGCCCCGCCGCGCATCTTCGAGGGCCTGCTCACCAGCGTGATGATCCGCATGGAAGACGCGGGCGCGCTCAAGCGCAAGATGTTCCACGCCTGCATGGCGGTGGCCCGCCGCGTGGGCCCGGCGCGCATGGACGGCCAGCCCATGGGCTTGCTGGACCGCATCAAGTACGCGCTGGGCGACCTGCTGGTCTATGGCCCGCTGCGCAACAACCTGGGCTTTTCGCGCGTGCGGGTGGCCTACACGGCCGGCGAGGCCATCGGGCCGGACCTGTTCACCTTCTACCGCTCGATCGGCATCAACTTGAAGCAGTTGTACGGCTCCACCGAGACCGCCGTGTTCGTGTGCCTGCAGCCCGACCACCAGGCGCGCGCCGACACCGTGGGCGTGCCGATCCGCGGCGTGCAGATCCAGGTGGCCGACAACGGCGAGATCCTCGTCAAGTCCGCCGGCCTGCTCAAGGAGTACTACAAGAACCCCGCCGCCACGGCCGAGGTGCTCACGGCCGACGGCTGGTATCGCACGAGCGATGCAGGCTTTCTCGATGCGCACGGTCACCTCAAGATCATCGACCGCGTGAAGGACGTGGGCCGCATCCAGGGCGGCGCCAACGACGGCGCCATGTTCGCGCCCAAGTACGTGGAGAACAAGCTCAAGTTCTTTCCGTACATCAAGGAGGCCGTGGCCCTGGGCGACCGGCGCGAGAAGGTGTGCGCCATGGTCAACATCGACTTCGACGCCGTGGGCAACTGGGCCGAGCGCCGCAACCTGCCCTACGCGGGCTACACCGACCTGGCGCAAAAGCCCGAGGTGTACGAGCTGATCCGCGACTGCGTGGAGAAGGTGAACGCCGACCTCGCAGGCGATGCGCTGCTGGCGGGCAGCCAGATCAGCCGCTTTCTCGTGCTGCACAAGGAACTGGATGCCGACGACGGCGAGCTCACGCGCACCAACAAGGTCCGCCGCGGCTTCATCGCCGACAAGTACGGCACGCTGGTGGAGGCGCTGTACGCCGGCCGCACCGAACAGTTCATCGAGACGCAGGTCAAGTTCGAGGACGGCCGCACGGGCAGCGTGAGCGCCACGCTCAAGCTCGACGACGCCCGGACCTTCGCCCCGACGAAGCAGGCCGCCTGACCGCAACGCCGCAAGACCCCACCATGACCACCAAGAAGATCGGCGACGTCATCCTCGACGTCCAGAACATCAGCCTGCGGTTCGGGGGCGTGAAAGCGCTCACCGACATCTCGTTCAACGTGCGCGAGCACGAGATCCGCGCCATCATCGGCCCCAACGGCGCGGGCAAGAGTTCGATGCTCAACTGCATCAACGGCGTCTACGCGCCGCAGGACGGCTCCATCACCTTCCGGGGCAAGACGTTCTCGCACATGAACTCGCGCCAGGTGGCCGAGATGGGCGTGGCGCGCACCTTCCAGAACCTGGCGCTGTTCAAGGGCATGAGCGTGATCGACAACATCATGTCGGGGCGCAACCTCAAGATCAAGAGCAACCTCTTCCTGCAGGCGCTGCGCATCGGCCCGGCCGAGCGCGAGGAGATGCGCCACCGCGCGTTCGTCGAACGCATCATCGATTTCCTGGAGATCCAGGCCTGGCGCAAGACGCCCGTGGGCCAGCTGCCCTACGGCCTGCAAAAGCGCGTGGACCTGGGCCGGGCCCTGGCGATGGAGCCGCAGGTGCTGCTGCTGGACGAGCCCATGGCCGGCATGAACGTGGAGGAAAAGCAGGACATGTGCCGCTTCATCCTCGACGTGAACGACGAGTTCGGCACCACCATCGTGCTCATCGAGCACGACATGGGCGTGGTGATGGACATCTCCGACCGCGTGGTCGTGCTCGACTACGGCAAGAAGATCGGCGATGGCACGCCCGACGAAGTGCGCAGCAACGACGACGTGATCAGCGCCTATCTCGGCACCTCGCACTGACCGGAGAACACACACCATGGCTTTCTTTCTCGAAACCCTGATCGGCGGCCTGATGGCGGGCATGCTGTATTCGCTGGTGGCCCTGGGCTTCGTGCTGATCTACAAGGCCTCGGGCGTCTTCAACTTCGCGCAGGGCGCGATGGTGCTGTTCGCGGCGCTCGCGATGGCCCGGCTGTCCGAATGGATTCCCCAATGGACCGGCATCGACAGCCGGCTGCTGGCCGGCATCGCGGCCTTCGTCCTGGCCGGCGCGCTCATGTTCGTGGTGGCCTGGTGCATCGAGCGGCTGGTGCTGCGCCACCTGGTCAACCAGGAAGGCGCCACGCTGCTCATGGCCACGCTGGGCATCACCTACTTCCTCGAAGGCCTGGGCCAGACGATGTTCGGCAGCGACATCTACAAGATCGACATCGGCATGCCCAAGGAGCCGATCTTCGCCCTCGAGTCGATGTTCGAGGGCGGCGTGCTCATCAACAAGGAAGACGTGATCGCCGCCGCCATCGCCGCGGGGCTGGTGATCCTGCTGAGCATCTTCTTTCAGAAGACCTCCACCGGCCGCGCGCTGCGCGCCGTGGCCGACGACCACCAGGCGGCGCAGTCCATCGGCATTCCGCTCAACCGCATCTGGGTGATCGTGTGGTGCGTGGCGGGCGTGGTGGCACTGGTGGCCGGAATGATCTGGGGCAGCAAGCTGGGCGTGCAGTTCTCGCTCACCACGGTGGCGCTGCGCGCGCTGCCGGTGGTGATCCTGGGCGGCCTCACCTCGGTGCCGGGGGCCATCATCGGCGGGCTGATCATCGGCGTGGGCGAGAAGCTCTCCGAGGTGTACCTGGGGCCCTTCGTGGGCGGGGGCATCGAGATCTGGTTCGCGTACGTGCTGGCGCTGGTCTTTCTCCTCTTCAGGCCCCAGGGCTTGTTCGGAGAGAAGATCATCGACCGCGTGTAACCCATAACGACGAGAACACAGGAGACACGCCATGCTCTACCGCGAAAACGGCCAGTTCAAGACCAGCTACCGCGCCGACCAGCAGATCTTTCCCATCGCGCAGGACCGCATCGCCATGGTGGTGCTGCTGGCCGTGGCCTTCATCGCCGTGCCGATGCTGGCGAGCGACTATTTCTTCCGCGCGATCCTGATCCCGCTGGTCATCATGTCCATGGCCGCGCTCGGCGTGAACATCCTCGTGGGCTACTGCGGGCAGATCTCGCTGGGCTCGGGGGCCTTCATGGCCGTGGGCGCCTACGGGGCCTACAACTTCTTCGTGCGCGTGCCGGGCCTGCCGCTCATTCCGGCCATCGTGCTGGGCGGGCTGTGCGCCACGTTCTTCGGCATCCTCTTCGGGCTGCCCAGCCTGCGCGTGAAGGGGCTGTACCTGGCGGTGGCCACGCTGGCGGCGCAGTTCTTCAGCGACTGGATGTTCCTGCGCATCAAGTGGTTCACCAACAACTCCGACTCGGGCTCGGTGTCGGTCAACGGACTGCAGGTGTTCGGTATGCCCATCGAAAGCGCGCAGTCCAAGTACCTCTTTTGCCTCGCCCTGCTCGTGGTGGTGGCGCTGCTGGCCAAGAACCTGGTGCGCGGCGCGGTGGGCCGCGAGTGGATGGCCATCCGCGACATGGACGTGGCTGCCGCGGTGATCGGCATCCGCCCCATGTACGCCAAGCTCAGCGCCTTCGCCGTCAGCTCGTTCATCGTGGGCATGGCCGGCGCGCTGTGGGCCTTCGTGCACCTGGGCGCGTGGGAGCCTGCGGCGTTCTCGGTGGAGGTGTCGTTCCGGCTGCTGTTCATGGTGATCATCGGCGGGCTGGGCTCGATCATGGGCGGCTTCTTCGGCGCGGCCTTCATCGTGGTGCTGCCCATCGTGCTCAACCAGTTCCTGCCCGCGCTGATGGGCCTGTTCGGCATCCACATCTCCACGGCCGGCGTGTCGCACGCCGAGCTGATGATCTTCGGCGCGCTCATCGTGTGGTTCCTCATCGTCGAGCCGCACGGCCTGGCCAAGCTGTGGTCCACGGCCAAACAGAAACTGCGCCTGTGGCCCTTCCCACACTGATCCACCCGGTTCCCCCCGCGCTTCAATCCATTCAATTTCCAAGGAGAGACAAATGAAGCTTTCGAAACTCGTGATCGCCGCCCTCGTGGCGGCAGGCAGTGTGTCCGTGGCGACCAGCGCCGTCGCGCAGGCCAAGGAGCAGTTCTTTCCGCTGCTGTCGTACCGTACGGGGCCGTATGCGCCCAACGGCGTGCCGTGGGCCAACGGCAAGCAGGACTACATCAAGATGATCAACGCGCGCGACGGCGGCGTGAACGGTGTCAAGCTCACGTTCGAGGAATGCGAGACCGGCTACGCCACCGACCGCGGTGTGGAGTGCTACGAGCGCCTGAAGGGCCGCCCCGGCGTGGCGCTGTTCGATCCGCAGGCCACCGGCATCACCTTCGCGCTGACCGAAAAAGCCCCGGTGGACAAGATCCCGCTGATGACGCTGGGCTACGGCCTGTCGGTCGCGCAGGACGGCATGGCCTTCAAGTGGAACTTCCCCTTCATGGGCAGCTACTGGACGGGCGCCGACATCCTGATCCAGCACATCGGCAAGCAGGCCGGCGGGCTGGACAAGCTCAAGGGCAAGAAGATCGCGCTGGTCTACCACGACAGCCCGTTCGGCAAGGAGCCCATTCCGGTGCTGCAGGAGCGCGCCAGGATGCACGGCTTCGAGCTGCAGATGCTGCCGGTGACCGCCCCTGGCGTGGAGCAGAAGGCCACCTGGCTGCAGGTGCGCCAGAGCCGCCCCGACTACGTGCTGCTGTGGGGCTGGGGCGTGATGAACTCCACCGCCCTGAAGGAAGCGCAGGCCACGGGCTTCCCGCGCGACAAGCTCTATGGCGTGTGGTGGGCCGGCGCCGAGCCGGACGTGCGCGACGTGGGCGAAGGCGCCAAGGGCTACCACGCGCTGGCGCTGAACGGCTACGGCACGCAGTCCAAGGTGATCCAGGACATCCTGAAGAACGTGCACGACAAGGGCCAGGGCACGGGGCCGAAGGACGAGGTGGGATCAGTGCTGTACACGCGCGGCGTGATCATCCAGATGCTGGCCGTCGAGGCCGTGCGCCGCGCGCAGGAGCGCTTCGGCAAGGGCAAGGTCATGACCGGCGAGCAGGTGCGCTGGGGCATGGAGAACCTCGCGCTCGATCAGAAGAAGCTCGACGCGCTGGGCTTCAACGGGATCATGCGGCCGCTGTCCACGAGCTGCTCCGACCACATGGGCTCCACCTGGTCGCGCGTGCACACCTGGGACGGCAAGAAGTGGGACTTCTCCTCCGACTGGTACCAGGCCGACGAGCAGATCCTGAAACCCATGATCAAGGCCGGCTCCGACAAGTACCTGGCCGACAAGAAGATGACGCGGCGGGATGCGGCCGACTGCCAGAGCTAAGGACAACCCCCTGAGCCGCTGCGCGGCTTCCCCCTTCTCTGGCTTCGCTGTGCGAAGCGGAAGGGGACGACGCCAGCGCCGCGGGGCGCCCTTGCGCGGCGTCTGCTGGCGTGGGGCGCGCCGGTTTTTTGAGGCTGTGTTCACAGCCGCCAATCGAAAGCGTTGCACCGCAGCGCTTTCGATTGGCACAGCGAAGGCAACACCATGGAACCCAGAAACATCGTCCTGAACGTCAACGGCATCGAGGTCATCTACAACCACGTGATCCTCGTGCTCAAGGGCGTCTCGCTGCAGGTGCCCGAAGGCGGCATCGTCGCCATCCTGGGGGGCAACGGCGCGGGCAAGACCACCACGCTGCGCGCCATCTCCAACCTGCTGCAGGGCGAGCGCGGCGCGGTCACCAAGGGCAGCATCGAACTGCGGGGCGAGCGCATCGAGAACCTCTCGCCCGCCGACCTCGTGCAGCGCGGCGTGGTGCAGGTGATGGAGGGGCGCCACTGTTTCGCCCACCTCACCATCGAAGAGAACCTGATGACGGGCTCGTACACCCGCACCAGCCGCGCCGAGATCGCGGCCAACCTGGAGAAGGTGTACGCGTACTTCCCGCGCCTGAAGACCCGCCGCACCTCGCAGGCCGCCTACACCTCGGGCGGCGAGCAGCAGATGTGCGCCATCGGCCGCGCGCTCATGGCCAACCCCAGCATGGTGCTGCTCGACGAGCCCTCGATGGGCCTGGCGCCGCAGATCGTGGAGGAGGTCTTCAACATCGTGAAGGACCTCAACACCAAGGAAAAGGTGACCTTCCTGCTGGCCGAGCAGAACACCAACATGGCGCTCAAATACTCGGACTACGGCTACATCATGGAAAGCGGCCGCGTGGTGATGGACGGCGCGGCGAGCGACCTGGCCAACAACGAGGACGTGAAGGAGTTCTACCTGGGTGTCGGCGGCGGCGAGCGCAAGAGCTTCAAGGACGTCAAGAGCTACAAGCGCCGCAAGCGCTGGCTGGCCTAGGTCCACCGCGAGTCCGGCGCGCCGCGACCGCGCGGCGCAGTCCAGCCCACCATTTGCCTGTCTCCCATCCCCAGCACGCCCAGAACGTGCACCCCGGAGGTATATCCATGAGCGTTTTCTACGACGACCTCGAAACCCGCCCGCCCGAAGCCCGCGAAAGCGCATTGATGGCCGCGCTGCCCGCGCAGGTGGCGCATGCGCAGCGGGCCTCGCCCGCGTTCGCCGGCATCCTGCAGGGCATCGATCCGGCGGGCATCGCCACGCGCCAGGCACTGGCCACCTTGCCGGTCACGCGCAAGCACGAGCTGCTCGCGCGCCAGCAGGCCGGCCGTGCCACCAACGTGTTCGGCGGATTCAGCGCGCTGTCGTTCGGCGCCGCCATGCCGCGCGTGTTCGCCAGCCCCGGCACGCTGTACGAACCGGAGGGCACGCGGCGCGACTACTGGCGCATGGCGCGCGCCATCCACGCCGCCGGCTTTCGGCCCGGCGAGCTGATCCACAACAGCTTCAGCTACCACTTCGTGCCCGCCGGCTCGATGATGGAAACCGGCGCCCATGCGCTGGGCTGCTCGGTGTTCCCGGGCGGCACGGGCCAGACCGAGCAGCAGGTGCAGGCCATGGCCGAACTGAAACCCGCGGGCTACATCGGCACGCCGAGCTTTCTCAAGATCCTGCTGGACAAGGCGGCCGAGCTGGGCACGCCGCTGCCCAGCGTGGGCAAGGCCCTGGTCTCGGGCGAGGCGTTTCCGCCCTCGCTGCGCGACTGGCTGGCCGGGCGCGGCGTGGCCGGCTACCAGTGCTATGCCACGGCCGACCTGGGCCTGATCGCTTACGAAACCACTGCGCGCGAAGGCCTGGTGCTGGACGAGGGCGTGATCGTGGAGATCGTGCGGCCCGGCACCGGCGACCCGGTGCCCGAAGGCGAGGTGGGCGAACTGGTGGTGACCACGCTCAACCCCGACTACCCGCTGATCCGCTTCGGCACGGGTGACCTCTCGGCCGTGCTGCCGGGCACCTGCCCCACCGGCCGCACCAACACCCGCATCCAGGGCTGGATGGGCCGGGCCGATCAGACCACCAAGGTGCGCGGCATGTTCGTGCACCCCGGCCAGGTGGCCGACATCGTGCGGCGCTTTCCGCAGGTGCTGCGCGCGCGCCTGGTGGTGAGCGGCGAGATGGCCAGCGACCAGATGCTGCTGCGCGTGGAAACCACCGAGACCGCCGCCGGCCTGGCCGTGCAATTGGCCGAAGCGATGCGCGAGCAGACCAAGCTGCGCGGCGAGGTCGAGATGGTGGCCCCCGGCACGCTGCCCAACGACGGCCGTGTGATCGAGGACGCACGCAGCTATCGATGAGCCCGGCAGCCGCCCACTGCATCGTCGCACTTGCCGCTCCCATATTAATAGCTGAAAAACCAATACAGACCAGCGCTGCAGGTCTATAAACCTTTAAACCCCTACACGTTACTGCTAAGTAATTACCTTGATGGCGGTGTAAAAACCGGTGGCTATCATGGCGCGTCTTTTCAAAGGAACCTCATGAAAACTACATTCAAGACCGCACTGGTGGCCGTTGCCGTGGCCGCCGCTTTCGGCGCGCAGGCGCAGGGTTTTCCCTCCAAGGACAAGACGGTCACGATCGTCGTTCCTTTCGCCGCCGGCGGCCCGACCGACCGCGTGGCACGCGATCTGGCGGAGGCCATGCGCAAGCCGCTGGGTGGGGTGAGCGTGGTGATCGACAACGCCGCGGGCGCAGGCAGCAGCATCGGCACCGCCAAGGTGGCGCGCGCCAGTGCCGACGGCTATACCCTGCTGCTCAACCACATCGCCATGGCCACCATGCCGGCGCTGTACCGCAAGCTGCCGTTCAGCGTGCCCAACGACTTTGAATACCTGGGCGTCGTGAACGACGTGCCCATGACGCTCATCGCTAAGCCCACGCTGCCCGCCAACAACTACAAGGAACTGGCCACCTGGATCGAGCAGAACAAGGGCAAGATCAACCTGGGCCATGCGGGCCTGGGCGCCGCGTCCCACCTGTGCGGCCTGCTGTACCAGAGCGCGATCAAGGTCGAGATGACCCCCGTGCCCTACAAGGGCACGGCACCCGCCATCACCGACCTGATCGGTGGCCAGATCGACCTGCTGTGCGACCAGACCACCAACACCACCTCGCAGATCGAGGCCAAGAAGGTCAAGGCCTACGCGGTCACCACGCCCAAGCGCCTCACCACGCCATCCCTCAAGGACCTGCCCACGCTGGCCGAGTCCGGCGTGAAGGACTTCCAGGTCACGATCTGGCACGGCCTGTACGCGCCCAAGGGCACGCCCGCCGACGTGCTCAAGAAGCTCAACGACGCCCTGAAGGCCGCGCTGAAGGACCCCGACTTCATCAAGAAGCAGGAAGGCCTGGGCGCCGTGGTGGCGGCCGACCAGCGCGTCGAACCCGCCGAGCACAAGAAGTTCGTGCAGGCCGAGATCGACAAGTGGGGCCCCATCATCAAGGCCGCCGGCACCTACGCCGACTGATCCCACTGACGGGCCGGGCACTGCGCCACACGCAGCGCCCGCGCATCGCCCCGACCGCCCCAGGCCTTGCGCCCCGGGGCGGTTTTCTTCTTGGGGCGTGCATTTTGCGAGGCGTGGAACGCGCTCCGGCCTACGGGTCATCCCTCTGCCCGCCTCGCGCAGCGGCGCCTACAACGGGGGATTGACCGCCAGCCCCAAGGACCGATCCCCATGCGCTTTTCCGCCACCCCGTCCAAGACCCTTCGCCAGCCCCTTGCCACGCCGCGCCGCCGCGCGCTGGCGCTCGCCGCCCTGCTGCTGGCCGCCGGCCTTTGGAACGCGATGCCCGGCGCCCATGCCCAGTCCGGCGCATGGCCCACCAAGCCGGTGTGCATCGTCGTGCCGTTCGCCCCCGGCGGCACCACCGACATCCTGGCGCGCGCCGTGGCACCCGAGCTGGGCCGCGCCTTCGGCCAGCAGTTCATCGTGGACAACCGGGGCGGCGCGGGCGGCAACATCGGCGCCGAAGTGGTCGCCAAGTCGCCGGCCGACGGCTACACCCTGCTGATGGGCACGGTCGGCACGCACGGCATCAACCGCGCGCTGTACAGCAAGCTGCCGTACGACCCCATCAAGGACTTCGTGCCCATCACCCTCGTGGCGGCCGTGCCCAACGTGATGGAGATCAACGCCGACAAGGCGCGCACGCTGGGCATCCAGTCCGTGCCCGACTTCATCCGCTACGCCAAGGCCCACCCCGGCCAGCTGAACATGGCATCGAGCGGCAACGGCACCTCGATCCACCTGGCCGGCGAGCTGTTCAAGAGCATGACCGGGACCTACATGCTGCACATGCCCTACCGCGGCTCCGGCCCCGCGCTGCTGGACCTGGTGGGCGGCAACATGGACGTGATGTTCGACAACCTGCCGTCTTCCATGGCGCAGATCAAGGCCGGCAAGCTCAAGGCCCTGGCCGTGACCAGCGCCCACCGCTCGCCCGCCCTGCCCGATGTGCCCACGGTCGAAGAGGTCGGCGGCCCGGATCTCAAGGGCTACGAGGCCAGCTCGTGGTTCGGCCTGCTCGCCCCCGCCGGGACCCCGCCTGAGATCGTGGCCCGCATCCAGCAGGAAACCGCCAAGGCCCTGGCCACCCCGGCCGTCAAGGAGCGCCTGCTGGCGCAGGGCGCGATCCCCGGCGGCAACTCGCCGGCCGACTTCGCCAAACACATCGACAGCGAACACCGCAAGTGGGCGCAGGTGGTGAAGGCGTCGGGCGCAAAGGTGGATTGAGCCGCGGTGGCGCGGCCGCACGCCTCTCGGTGGGCGTTCAGTACGCGCTGACCGCCCGGGCGATCAACCCATCCGGATAGGGCTGCATGCCGTTTTCCAGCTGCACGATGGTGCGCATGACCGGCGGCAGGGTCGCGGCGTTCAGGCAGATGAAGGCGTGGGGGCTGATGTCCAGGCTGCCGGCGACCTGCCGCACGTAGTCGCAGGGATCGCACTCGCCGCAGGCTGCCCAGCGGCGGATGATGCCGTCGATGGTGCACAGCTGGTACTTGGCCTGGTAGTTGCGCAGCAGCAGGGCCATGGCGCGCAGGCCCCAGTACGGCTCGCAGAACACCACGAACCGGGGGTCGGCCGACTGGTCCTCGGCCATGCCGCGCCAGCCGATGTGGTTGCGCACGATGTTGCCGGGATTGTGGTTGCGGATGCCGCGCGGAACGAGAGTCAACATGAAAAGCGGTGAGAACGCAGGATATGGTGCCCACGGTGGGGCGCTGGGCCCGGGTCTCGCGTCACGGTCGCTCGACCCCTGGCTTCGGACTCGAACTGTAGGTGCCCGGGTCCTGAAATTCACGCTTTCCATGCCGCGCTGAAGCAGGTTTCAGAACTTTTAAGGTCGGGCCGGCCCGATCGGCACCACGGGTGCCGCGCTGCGGAAATTCGAAACGTTCTCGCCTGAAAAATCCGGCATGCCGGCCCCGATCCTGGCCTTCACTTCCTCCGCCAGGAGGGACTTGCATGCCGCGGCCGACGCCCGCGTGCCCGGCCTCATGGCGGCCTGCCGCAGCGCCGGTCCGGCCTGGTTCACCAGACCACGTCGTGCCCTTCCGCGGCGCTGCGTTGGAGCATGTCGATGATCGGCGCCGCGCGCTGGCGCAGGCGCACGGTGTCGGGGCGCTCGCCCGCATCGTCGTCCTCGCTGCCCGGCGCTCGCCGGCATCGGACCGACCCTTGGCGTCGTCGGCTGCGACGGCGGCTTCCAGTGCCTGGAGCGCGGCGGGGATCTGCGCGGCGGTGACGATGCCGTGCGGGTCGGTGCCCTTGCCCATGATCTGCAGCAGCTGGCGGCCGTTGGCCTCCAGCATGATGACGTCGGCGGTGGCGCGGGATTTGAACTTGTACAGCATGGGTGGCGAGGGTCCTTGGTAAGGGTGGGTGGGTAGGTAGGTAGGGGTGATGGGGTGGCTTGCAGCCGTCAATGCCCGGCCGGGCCGGTGCGTGAATGCATGTAGTCGCGGGTGAAAGGATAGTCCGACTGGGCCCCGCGCAGGGCGCCGGTGGCCAGGTCGCCGTCGGGCCGCGCGGCCAGCATCTGGTGCAGGGCCATCCAGCCGCGCTCGAATCCCATGGCGCTGCCGGCCAGGTAGAGGCGGTAGGCGCGCAGGGCACGCTCGCCCTGCGGCGCGCCGACCCCGGCCGAGAGCACGCGCAGCGCTTCCTGCAGCCGCGCCTCCAGCGCGTCGGACCAGGCCCAGAGCGTGCGCGCGTAGTGCGGGCGCAGGTTCTCGGTGTCCACCATCTCCAGGCCGCTGGCCGCCAGATCGTGCAGCACGGCGCTCACATGCAGCAGCTCGCCGCCCGGGAAGATGTACTTTTCGATGAAGTCGCCCAGTCCCGCGCCCAGCTGCGCGTTGTCCACGCCGCCCGAGGTGATGCCGTGGTTGAGCAGCAGCCCGCCGGGCCGCAAAAGCCGGCGCACGGTGGCGAAGTAATCGGGCATGTGCGCGCGGCCCACGTGCTCGAACATGCCCACCGAGGCGATGCGGTCGAACGGCGCGGGCTCGGGGTGCTGCAGTTCGCGGTAGTCGCGCAGTTCCATGCGCACGCGGCCCG
>NZ_BAAJYS010000090.1:0-13536 GCF_057543315.1 Acidovorax sp. KPB24-07 | reverse complement strand
CCGTCTCGCCGGCGCGGGCCACGCGGTCGAGCGCCACGCGCACCTCGGCCAGGTAGGCATGGCCGGCGGGCGTGAGCGCCACCTGCTTGCTCGTGCGCTCGAACAGCCGCACGCCCAGTTCGTCCTCCAGCGCCTTGATGCCCGAGCTGAGCGGCGGCTGCGTGATGGCCAGCCGCTCGGCCGCCCGGCCGAAGTGCAGTTCCTCGGCCAGCACGGCGAAGTAGCGCAGGAGGTGCAGTTTCATGGCGGCGATGATGCCAGCGCGGCCCGCAGCGCCGGCACCGGCTTGCGGCCGTTCAATAGGATTTCGGCAGGCCCAGCACCTTCTCGGCGATGAAGCACAGGATGAGCTGCGGGCTCACCGGCGCCAGGCGCGGTATCCATGACTCGCGCAGGTAGCGCTCCACGTGGTATTCCTTGGCGTAGCCCATGCCGCCGTGGGTGAAGATGGCGCGCTCGCAGGCGTGGTAGCCGGCCTCGGCCGCCAGGTACTTGGCGGCATTGGCCTCGGCCGCGCACGGCAGGTGCTGGTCGTACAGCCATGCGGCTTTCTGCACCATGAGGTGCGCGGCCTCCAGCTCCATCCACGACAGGGCCAGCGGGTGCTGGATGCCCTGGTTCTGGCCGATGGGGCGGCCGAACACCTCGCGCTCCCTGGCATAGCCCGCGGCGCGCGCCAGCGCCGCGCGGCCCAGGCCCACGGCCTCGCTGGCGATCAGGATGCGCTCGGGGTTCAGGCCGTGCAGGATGTATTGAAAGCCCTGGCCTTCCTCGCCCACCCGGTCTTCCACCGGAATGCGCAGGCCGTCGATGAACACCTGGTTCGAATCCACGCATTTGCGCCCCAGCTTGTCGATCTCGCGCACCTCGACGGTGCTGCGGTCCAGGTCGGTGTAGAACAGGCTCAAGCCCTCGGTGCCGCGGCATTGCTCCACCGGCGTGGTGCGCGCCAGCAGCAGGATCTTGTTGGCCACCTGCGCGGTGCTGATCCAGACCTTCTGGCCGTGCACCACGTAATGGTCGCCCTCCCGCACCGCGCGGGTCTTGAGCTGGAGCGTGTTCAGCCCGGTGTTGGGTTCGGTCACGCCGAAGCAGGCCTTGTCGCGGCCCGCGATCAGCGGCGGCAGCCAGCGCGCCTTCTGCGCTTCGGTGCCGAACACCACCACCGGGTGCAGGCCGAAGATGTTCATGTGCACCGCCGAGGCGCCGGACAGCCCCGCGCCCGTGGCGGAGATCGTGTGCATCATCAGCGCGGCTTCGCGGATCCCCAGGCCGGCGCCGCCGTACGCCTCGGGCATGGCGATGCCCAGCCAGCCGGCGTCGGCCAGCGCGCGGTGGAAGTCCTCCGGAAAGCCGCCTTCGCGGTCGCGGCGCAGCCAGTAATCGGCATCGAACGGGGCGCACACGCGCTCGATCGCGTCCCGGATCTGGGCGTGTTCGGGAGAGAGGTCGAAGTTCATGGGGCGGGCCGGATCACCTTGTCGGGCGATTCGCCGTAGGGCGGGCTGTAGATCACCAGCAGCTTCACGGGGGTGTCGCTGGTCACGGTGAAGACATGCATCTGGTCGGCCGGAAAGAAGCACATGTCGCCCGGCACCATGTCGAAGGCTTCGCCCGCCACTTCGGCGCGGGCCGTGCCTTCGAGCAGGTAGCACGACTGCTCGATGCCTGGATGGGCGTGGGGCAGGGCGCCGCCGCCCTTGTGCAGCGTGCCCAGCAGCACTTCCATCTGCCGCGCGCCCACCGTCTCGGGGCCGATCAGGCGCTGGTTGTGCGTGTGGTGGTGGTTGGCGGGCTGGTAGCTGGGCACCTGGGCGGCGCGCACGCGGTACCGGGGCGCGGTGGTGGTGGTGGTGGCGAGGGTCATGCGGGTTCTCCGGTGGCGGCGTGGCAGGCGTTTTGCGCGAGCAGGGCGTCGATCTGGGTGGGGGTGTAGCCGGCCTCGGCCAGCAGGGCGCGGGTGTGTTCGCCCAGTTGCGGCGCAGGCGCCAGGGTGCGGGGCGGCGGGGTGGCCGACCAGCGCGTGGGATGGGCCATGGCGTGCATGGGCCCCTCGGTGGGGTGCACGCTGTCGTGCAGGAAGCCCGTGGCGCGCAGCTGCGGGTTGGTGAGCAGGTCGGCCGGCGAGTTCATCGGCATGTGCGGCACGTCGGCGGCATCCAGCAGCGCCTGCCACTGGGCCGTGGTGCGGGTGCGCAGGATGCGCGCCACCTCGGCATAGACGGCATCGATGTTCGCCGCGCGGGCGCCATGCGTGGCAAAGCGCGGGTCCTGCGCCAGGCCCTGCGCCTCGCCGATCTCGCCGATGGCCGCGAAGAAGCTGCGCCAGTGCTTGTCGTTGTAGATCAGCACGCAGAGCATGCCGTCGGCGGTTGCATAAGGCTTGCGGTGCGTGGTCAGCAGCCGGGCATAGCCGGCCTCGCCCTGCGGCGGCTCGAAGGTCAGGCCCGCCATGTGGTCGCCCAGGATGAACTGCGCCATGGCCTCGAACATGGGCACGACGATGGCCTGGCCCTGGCCCGTCTTCTCGCGGGCATAGAGCGCCGCCGTCACCGCGTACACCGCATGCAGCCCGGTCACCCGGTCCGACAGCGTGGTCGGCGCATAGGCCGGCTCGGGCGCGCCGTAGCGCTGCATGAGCCACGGGATGCCGGTGGCGCCCTGGATCAGGTCGTCGTAGGCCGGGCGCGCCGCGTCGGGACCCTCCTGGTCGAAGCCGCAGCAGCTCACGTGGATGAGGCGCGGGTTGCGCGCGGCCACGCTGGCCGGGTCCAGGCCCAGCCGCGCCAGGGCCTGCGGGCGCACGTTGCTGATGAGCACGTCGCAGCGCTCGGCCAGCCGCAGCGCGGCCTCGCGGCCCTCCGGGTGCTTGAGGTCCAGCGCGATGCTGCGCTTGCCCGCGTTGGCATGCAGGAAGATGTGGCCCATGCCGGGGTGGCGCATGGGGCCCACATGGCGCATGTTGTCGCCATCGGGCGTTTCCACCTTGATGACTTCCGCGCCCAGCTGGGCGAGGATCTGCGTGGCGAACGGGCCCATGATGACCGAGGTCAGGTCCAGGATCCGCACGCCCGCCAGGGGGCCGGTGCGTGAAGTGCTATGCGTGTTGTCGGTCATGCCATTCTCCAGAACGTCTGACAGGGGCAGCGGCCGGTGCCACCGGTGCGGCCCGCGCGAGCAGACGCCGCGCAAGGGCCGCCCCGCCGCGCTGGCGTCGTCCCCCCTTCCCGCAGCGCGCAGCGATGCGAGAGCAAGGGGGAAGCGGCAACGCCGCTCAGAGGGATGTCGTTCATTCGGGCTGGATGCGGGCCTGCTGGATCAGCGTGCGCCAGTGGGCCAGCTGGTCGGCCACGTAGGTCGCGAATTCCTGCGGCGTCTTGCTGGGCCACACCTGGAAGCCGATCTGCGCTAGTTTGTCCTACGTGTCCTTTTCGGCCAGCACGGCCTGCAGCTCCGTGTTCAGGCGGTTCACGATGGCCGGCGGCATGCCGGCCGGCCCGAAGATGCCGTTCCAGGACGTGAGGTCGAAGCCCTTCACCGTCTGCCCGATCGGCGGCACGCCCGGCAGCAGGGGCGAGGGCTGCGTGGTGGTGATGCCCAGCGTGCGCACCTTGTCGCTGGTGAGCATGCTCTTGCCCGAACCCAGGTCGGCCACGTAGACCTGCACCTGCCCGCCCACCAGGTCCGTCATGGCCTGGGGGCTCGACTTGTAGGGGATGCTCAGCACATCGACCTGGGCGATGTGCTTGATGCTCTCCATCGCCACCAGCGAGGTGCTGTTGGGCGTGGCGTAGCTCAGCTTGCCCGGGTTGGCGCGCGCGTAGTCGATCAGCTCGGCCAGCGTCTTCGCCGGCACGCCGGGGTGCACCGCCAGCGCGAAGGGCAGCTCGCCCACCCGCGCCACGGGCGTGAAGTCCTTGATGGGGTCGTACTTCAGGTGGCTGTAGAGCGCCGGGTTGGCCGAGTGCGACGTGTTGGTCGTCATGAACAGCGTGTAGCCGTCCGGCTTGGCCTTGGCCGAGATCTGCGCGGCCACCTGCGCGTTGGCGCCGGGCTTGTTGTCCACCAGCACCGGCTGCTTCAGACGCTCCGCGAGCTTTTGCCCGACGGTGCGCGCGACCGAGTCCGTGCCGCTGCCGGCCGCGAACGGCACGATCAGGGTGATGGGGGCGTTGGGGTACGGCGGCTGCTGGGCCCGTGCGGGCGCCACGGCGGCGGCCAGGCCGCAGGCTGCCAGCAGGGCCGGGATGAGGTGCTTCATGTCGTTTGTCTCCTGGGTCGGTAGGCCATGCCCCTGTGCCGGGGCTGAAGGCATCTTGTCCGGCGCAGCGATTCGCGTCCAATTGAATAATCGGAGCGATCCATTCGCGTTGCGAATCGTTGGGGGCCACCGGCCGGTGGCGGGTGCGCGGGGCCGGCGCACAATAAGCGCCTTTCCCGGTGGGCCGCCTGTCGCGGCGGGGCCGGGAAATTCCCATCCAATCGGCCTCTAGCGCATATTCCACTAGGGCGATTTGCTATCAAAAAGAGAGTATTCGATTTTGTCCCCCGCGCATTTCGTTCTGCACGACGTCTTTGGCTATGACCAGTTCCGCGGCCCCCAGCAGGCCATCGTCGAGCACGTGATCGCCGGCGGCGACGCCCTGGTGCTGATGCCCACGGGCGGCGGCAAGTCGCTGTGCTACCAGGTGCCGGCCATCGTGCGGCGCGATGCGGGGCAGGGCGTGGCCATCGTCGTCTCGCCGCTCATCGCGCTCATGCACGACCAGGTGGGCGCGCTGCACGAGGCGGGCGTCGATGCGGCCTATCTCAATTCCACGCTCGACTGGCAGCAGACGCAGGAGCTGGAAAAGCGCGTGGCGCGCGGCGACATCACCATGCTCTACGCCGCGCCCGAGCGGCTGACCACGCCGCGATTCCTGGAGCTGCTGGACGGCCTGCACCAGCGCGGGCAACTGTCGATGTTCGCCATCGACGAGGCGCACTGCGTGAGCCAGTGGGGCCACGACTTCCGTCCCGAGTACCGCGCGCTCACCGTGCTGCACGAGCGCTATGCCGGCGTGCCGCGCATCGCGCTCACAGCCACGGCCGATGCGCTCACGCGGGCCGATATCGTCGAGCGGCTGCAGCTCGAAGGCGCGCAGCACTTCGTCAGCAGCTTCGACCGGCCCAACATCCGCTACCGCATCGAAGAAAAGAAGGAGCCGCTCGCGCAGCTGCTGCGCTTCATCGAGCGCGAACACCCCCGAAGACGCGGGCGTGGTCTATTGCCAGTCACGCAAGCGCGTCGAAGAAATGTCCGCCGCGCTGGTGGACGCGGGCCTGAAATCGCTGCCCTACCACGCCGGCCTGCCGCCCGAAGTGCGCCAGCAGAACCAGGACCGCTTCCTGCGCGAGGAGGGCATCGTGATGGTGGCCACCATCGCCTTCGGCATGGGCATCGACAAGCCCGACGTGCGCTTCGTCGCGCACGTGGACATGCCCAAGAACATCGAGGGCTACTACCAGGAGACCGGCCGCGCCGGCCGCGACGGCCTGCCGGCCGACGCCTGGATGGCCTACGGCCTGCAGGACGTGGTGAACCAGCGCCGCATGATCGACGAAAGCCCGGCGGGCGAGGAATTCAAGCAGGTCATGCGCGGCAAGCTCGACGCGCTGCTGGCCCTGGCCGAGGCCACCGATTGCCGGCGCGTGCGCCTGCTGGGCTATTTCGGCGAAGTCTATGGCGAGCCATCGAGCGCCGCCGGGCCGCCCCAAGGCGCGAGCAGCGCCCTTGGGGGGCAGCGAGGACACGAAGTGCAGAGCGTGGGGGCCACATGCGGCAACTGCGACAACTGCATCAGTCCGCCCGCGGTGTGGGACGGCACGGACGCCGCGCGCAAGCTGCTGTCCACCATCTACCGCGTGCACGAGGCCAGCGGCCTGACCTTCGGCACCGGGCACATCATGGACATCGTGCGCGGCAAGGACACCGAAAAGGTCAAGCAGTTCGGCCACGACCAGCTCTCCACCTTCGGCCTGGGCAAGGACTACTCCGAGGCGCAGTTGCGCGGCGTGCTGCGCCAGCTGCTGGCCACCGGCGCCGTGGGCCTGCACAAGGTGATGCTGGAGAGCGGCCACAGCTTCGACACGCTCAGCCTCACCGACGGATCGCGCCCGGTGCTCAAGGGCCAGACGCCGGTGCAGCTGCGCGAATCCACGGCCGCCACGCCGGCCCGGCGCACGCGCCGCAGCGCCGCCCCACCAGCCGCCGCGGCCAACCTGGGGCCGGACGCGCAGGTGCGCTTCATCAACCTCAAGGCCTGGCGCGCCGAGGTTGCGCGCGAGCACAACCTGCCCGCCTACGTGATCTTCCACGACGCCACCCTGGCCGCGATCGCCGAACGCAACCCGTCTACGCTGGACGATCTGCAGGGCATCAGCGGCATGGGGGCCAAGAAGATGGAGGCGTATGGGGCCGAGGTGCTGCGGGTTTGCGGGCAGGGGGAGAGCACCGTTGGATGACACCCGCCTGACACCGCGGCCTTAATTGATTCAGCTCGTAAGAAGACTGGATCAGGTGTAACGCGCCCGGTACCATCCGCCGGCGTTCGCTCTCGAACGCTGCGCCGGGCGTTGCCATGGCCCCCGGTTTTGCCCGAAGCGCATGGCCTGGCGCGCGCATGCTTTGCCTGCCTTCCTTGGGGCCAGCGCACCGTGTTTCCTTCTTTTTTCTAGGCGGATGTCCATGGTTTTCCCCTCATCGTCATTGCGCAGGGCCTGCCCGTCGGTTGGCGTGCCCGCCACCACCCGAGCGCTGGGGGTGATGGCGTCCGTCCTGCTGCTGGCAGGGGTGGCCAATGCCGCATCATCCGCACAGAGCGACGTTCCTTCCTCCCGCCAGGTGCTGGAGTCTTTCCCGGTGAATGGCCAGCCGGCGCCTGGGGTGCGGCAGGGCTACGAGCTTTCCCTTGCCGCATGCAAGGATGCGGCCTGTGCTTTCGAGGTTCGCCTGCTGTCCGGGGCCGGGGAGCCGCTGGCCGAAGGCGGTGCGGGTGTGTCGGTACTGGGGGCCGCGGCGCTGGAGTGGCCTGCCTCTGCAGCGCCCGCGCAGCCGCTGGACGTCCCGCAGCCCGGAACCGGCCCGTTTCTGGCAAACACCGCCGCGCCCCGCGTCTGGTCGACCGGGGAAGAGGAAGGCACGGTCACCGCGTCGGCCAGCGCCGTGCCGCTGGAGCCGGGCAAGCCCTCGGGTGCGCGCGCCTTGCTGGTCACGCAGATGGCCGGGTTCGACCACCCCAAGCGCCGCCACGCGCTGTACGTGGCTTCGCAGGGCACTCTCAAGACGGCATGGTCGCGCAGCGAACCGCAGGGACCCTACGTGTCCCAGGTCATCGCCACGCCAGGCCATGCGCCCATGTACCTTTCCGTGTTCTTTTCCCCCGATGACGATGCGGCCGACAAGGTGTCCGCCCAGCGCCTGGCGTGGAACGCCAAACGGCAGGTGTTTTCCGAAGAACCGTCTCTGGCCGCCGTGCAAGCGGTGGTGGCGGGTTCGTATCCCACCGTCCGTGCGGCCCGCGCTGCACGCGCCGCGTCGGCCTGTTTCGCGGGATATGGCGTGGTGGACACCTGGCCTGGCAAAGGGCGGGTGCCCCACCGCTACGCGCTGATCGCACTGGCGGTGGCACCCGAGCAGGCCAGTGCAGAGGCGGCGCGCCTGGGGCAGTGCCAGCCAGGCCTGCAGGCACGGCAGCATCTGCTCAGTCGCCTGTCGCCGCGTTCATCCTCCAACCCGTAAGCCCGAACCATCGCACCGAGGGAACACCATGCCGGACATCAAGGACAGCGTCGGAGAAGGCGCCAAGAACCAGGGCCACGACGTGGCACTTCTGCAAGCCATGCTGCGGGTCATCAAGGACGCCAAGAATGCGCCCTACCTCAGCGTGGATTACGACGGCAGCTACGGTGGGCAGACCCGCGCGGCGATCGAACGCTTTCAGATCGACCAGAAGCTGGCACAGAGCCCGGTCGCCAAGGCCGCTGCAGCGAAAGGGCCTGCGGCCGTACCACCCGTGCCGGCTGCTGCGGGCGGAGCCCAGGAGACACTGGGTCTGGTCGCCCCTGGCAGCGCGACGTTGCAAAAACTCAATGCCATGCTGCCGGCCACCCATCAGGCGATGCGATCGTCCCCCGGCTCCAAGACGGTGTACATCGCGGCCGATGCCAAGGATGCGGCCATCAGCAAGGCGGCGATCGCCAGCGATGCGGAGTACGAGCCCACCTTCCGCGCCAAGCTGTCCAACCTGGTGCAGCAGATGTACGACACCCACAAGATCGTCCTGTGGATCACCCCCACGGGCCGCCGCCGCACCTTCGCCCAGCAGGCGGCAGAAACGCAGACCAATGCCGGGCCAGGGGAGAGCAACCACAACTTCGGTCGCGCGGCGGACATCGGCTTTCGGCGTTTCCAGTGGGTCAAGGGCAACGGCGTGATTGCCACCGATGCCGACTGGCTCAACGGGCTCGAAGCCGCCAAGGCCGGCGAGGCGACCCGCTGGTGGAACGAGCGCGATCTGCTGGCCGCCAAGGAAGGGCTGCTGCCGCTGAACTTCGAGCGGGTGCATCTGCAGGCGTTCGCGCAGAAGGGCGTGAGCAACCAGCGATCGCTGGCCCAGCTGTTGAACGCGGTGTCCGCGAGCAACATGCGCTGGAAAGCGGCCTACCAGGCCGACCTGCAGTCCCAGGGCAAATACTGGGCGAATGTCGGCACGGCGAAAGCCATCTGGGCCGGCAACGCGGCGGTGACGAAATCCGATCTGGCCAAGGCGCGAACGGCGGCCACCGGAAAGCAGGTCAAGGATGCCGACATTGCGCAGGCCGAGGTCGACGCCATGCGCAAGACGCTGAAGGCGGACTTCCAGGCCGCCGATGACAACTGGGTGAAATGGACCGCCGTGCCCTGATGCACGGGGCCCGGACCGGGCCTCGGTGCCTTGGCCGGTCCGTACCTGCAGGCGTCTTCGCACCCGCGAAGTGATGCCGTTCGACATTCCATGCCCGAGGGGCCCTATCTTGAGAAATGACTTTTCCCTGGAGGGGGCCGCGCGCATCCCCTTGCCTTTCGATTCCGAGTCCGCCAGCGCGATGCCTTCGGGACCGCGCTCTCCACAGGACGTGCTGTCTTGCGTCAAGGTCGCCTCGCACGAACTCCAGGGTTTCCGGCCCATCGCCGAGAGCATCGAGTGGGACCTGGGACATCTGCATTGGGCCCGGGCGGGGCTGCTGGCGTTCGCCGAGAACGAAGTGCCGTTCGTGGTGAACAACAGTGGGCGGCTGTCGGAAGACGCGGCCGCGCTGCTGTTCAACCACTGTGTTTCGACCGAGCCGGCCGGCCCGATCCATGTGCTCGAACTGGGCGCGGGCTGCGGCCTGTTCGCCCGCTATTTTCTGCAGGCCTTCAATCAGCTGTGCCAGCAGGAAGGCCGCGCCTTCGACAGGCAACTGGTGTATTTCGTTACCGATGCGTCCGAGCGCACGCTGGCGCAGTGGCGCGAGCGCCGCATGTTCGATGCGTTCGGGGCACAGGTGGTCATGGCGCGATGCGATGCCACCCGGCCGACCGAGATCCGCCTCGCTGACGGAAGGGTCCAGTCGCTGCAGGCGCTGCAGGCCGTGTTCTGCAACTACGTGCTCGACGTGCTGCCCGCCACGGTGCTGCGACGCCAGGGGGAACGCATCGAGGAACTGCGGGTGCGCACCCGGCTGACCGACAACGCCGACCTGGTGCGCCAGTACACCCCCCTGGGCCTGGAGGAGATCCGTGCCTTGGCGAATGCCCACGATCCGGACCAACGCGCATTGCTGCTGCCGCTGGCAGGCCTGTTCGATTACGAGGTGGACTTCTTTCCGCTGGAGGGCGAACTGCTGCCATTTGCCGGGCAGGCGCTGGAGCGGGCCGATCCGGTGCCGAAGCTGCTGGTCAACCACGGGGCTTTCGGCGCACTGCACACGCTGCAGGGGCAGCTGGTGGACGGGGGCTTCATCCTCATCAACGACTATGGTGCCAGCACGCCCCAGGCGGCTGCGGAGTCGGCGGCGCCCCAGCGCTTCGGCAAGACCAGCGCGATCGGGCTGAATTTCCCGCTGCTCGGGCAACTGTTCGACCGCGACGGCTGGCGCGTGGTGGTGCCGGAGGGCGATGCCACGCGCGCCATCCATGCCCGCCTGTTGGTCAAGGCGGAGCAGGAGCGCACCATTGCGGCGTTCGGCAACCGTTTTTGCGCCGATGCGCAGCAGTTCTTCGATGGCCCGGCGCAGGACGCGCGCGGGCATCTGCAGGCCGGCCGGCAGGATGCCGCGCTCGAAAGCTACCGCCTGGCCATTGCGCGCAATCCGCGGGACTGGCGGCTGCTGGGCGAGGTGGCGGAGTTCGTGGGCATCCAGTTGCGTGACTTCGCCGCAGGCATCGAGTTGGCGCGCAGCGCGCTGGACATCAACCCGTGGTTGAGCGCCTGGCTGTGGAACGTCCTGGGCGATTGCCTTTACTGCCTGGAGCGGCATGGCGAGGCCCAGGAGGCGTACTTTCAGGCGCAGCGCATCGATCCGAAGGACGCGCGCACCCAGCTCAACCTGGCCTATGCCTGGCAGCAGCGCGCGGATTTCGAGAAGGCGCTCGGCGCGGTAGCGCGAGGCCTGGCGGGCGACGTGCACGGCATCCACGGCCCCCGTCTGCTGGAAAAGCAGCAGGAGATCCTGGCCCAGATGGCATCGCTGCGGGCCACGGAAGGGCAGCGCTCCGCAGAGCGCGCCGCGCGGCTGCAGGCGGCTTAGAGCGGCGGCCTGCTTCCCGCCTGGGGGCCAGCAGGCGCCCCGCGGCCCTTGGCCGGTATCCGGTCCTGCAGCATCGTCTGCGTGATCGCGCGGCCCACCTGTTCGAAGGCCTTGCCGGCCTCCTTCATCTCGTTCAGCCCCTCGGCGCAGGCGGCCACCACGATGGCGTTGCGCCCGTTGTCCTGCGGGTCGATCACGCCCATGTGGCAGGCCCGGTGCAGCTGCGTGCCGGTCTTGTGGATGAACCGCACGGTGCGCGGCAGGCCGGCCTCCAGGCGGTAGGCGTCGTAGGTGTCGAACTTCAGGTCCTTGTAGAGCAGCTGCTGGTGCGCCGGCGAAACGAGCTGGCCGCGCACCAGCTTTTCCAGCATGGCGCCGTAGCCCTCCAGCGTGGCGGTGTTGTGGTTCGTGCGGTAGTAGCGGTCGTAGGCCTCGTCCAGGGTCTGCACGCGCAGCGCGGAGGGCGCCACGCCGAGCGTGCGGGCGAGCGCCTGCAGGCGCTTGGGGCCCACGGGGGCGCCTGCGATGCGCACCAGGTCCATGTTGGAGAGCCGGCGCGCGTCGGGGTGGGCCTCGGCATAGACCTGGTAGCGCACCTCGGTGAAGTTGGTGATGCGGCCCACGCCGCGGCCGCCCAGCAGGGCCTGCGCGCGCTGGTTCAGCGTGTCTTCGCCCACCGCGCGGATGAGCATGTTGGCGGCCGTGTTGTCGCTCTCCATCAGCATGCGCTGGAGCAGCGATTGCACGCTGTGGCGCGTGCCTTCGGGCTGCCAGACCACGGCGCCCGAGCCGTCGACCTTGTCGCGCGCCTGCACCACGAGTTGCTGGTCCAGGCGCAGGCGGCCGGCTTCTGCCTCCTGCAGCACGGCGATCGCCACCGGCAGCTTGACGGACGAGGCCAGGTACCAGGGCCGGTCGGCCGCATGCGCGAAGGTCTCGCCGTTGTCGAGCCGCTTGACGTACAGGCCCAGTTGGCCGGGCGTGGCCTGTTCGATGCGTTCCACCTGCTGTCGCAGCGCATCGGCCCAGGCGGGCGCGGCATGGGCGGGCTCAGGGTGGGTCGTCGTCCACGCCAGCGCCAGGACCAGCAGGGCCAGGGTGGCCCCCCGGGCCCGTGGTGCCGGAAGGGGCCGCGGCGCGGCTCGGCACGGTTTGGCAGGGAGTTTCATGGGGTTTTCCATCCGACAACAGGCCCGACTGGCAGAGGGCGATGCCGACCTGCCGAAGCGTGCGGTCGGACCGGGCCGTGGACAGTTCGCCGCGCGTGCAGGCCACCACGATCACGCGCCGGTCTGTCGGCAGGCGCGGCACCGTCACGAGGCCCGAATCGCATGTTCGGGCGCGCTGCGTGCCGGTCTTGTGGGCGAAGCGCGCACGGGTGGGTAGTCCGGCCTTGATGCGGTTCGGGCCGGTCTTCACGCGTTCCATCACGCCCAGCAGGTAGGCCGTGTGGCGCGGCTCCAGGAGCTTGCCTTCCACCAGCTGCGCGAGCAGTTCGGCGTACGCATCGAGCCGCCCGGAGTTGAGCCCGCTGGCGTAGTAGGCCTCGTAGGCCTCGCCCACCGACAGGGGCCGAAGGCCATCGGCCGGCACCCGCAGCAGGCGTGCGAGGGTGGCCTTCACATCGGCATCGGTGCGCTGCTGGTGCAGCGCGATGAAGTCGCGCCCCGACAGGTGCACGGCCTCGGGCGTGAGCTGGGCGTAGGCCTGGCGACGCACATCCGCCAGGTGCGTGATGCGCTCGAAGCCGCCGGGCACCACCGACTGCACCAGCGCGTTCACCTCGCGCAGGCCGACGAGGTCGATCAGCATGTCGCTGGCGGTGTTGTCGCTGTACACGATCATCTGCTCCAGCAGCCAGCGCACGCTCAGCGCCGCGCCCACCGGCTGGTTCTTGGCGGGCCCGGCGCCGTCCACGTAGTCGGTGGCGCGCAGGGTGAGCGGCGTGTCCAGCGTGTAGTCGCCGCGCTCCACGCCGCGCAGCACGGCGATGGCCACCGGCACCTTGATGGACGAGGCCAGGTACCAGCGCTCCTCGCCGTGAAAGGAGAAGGACTGCCCCGTGTCCAGGTCGCGCACGTGCACGCCGAAGGCCGCGCTGCTGTGCGCGGCGACGTGGTCCAGCTCGCGCTGCAGGGCCTTGACCCAGGGCGGCGCAGGGGTGGTTGCCGGGGGCGAGGGGTCGGGCGGCGTGGCGAGCGCGGGCGGCGGCAGCATCAGTGCCGCCCCTGCGGTCCAGGCCAGGGCGATGGGGCGCAAGCGTGCGAAGGCGGTAGAGGGCATGCGTGGCGTGTGGGGACAACCGGGAAGGAATGCGAAGCCGCCAAGGTACACCGGCCCCCGGCCCGGCGGCGTAACACCCCGTGCGGCGTGGGTGTGGGACAGGAGCGCATGGCAGGCTGCGGGCACTGTTTTTATAATCAGTGCCTTCGCGCACTCTCACCCCCACCCCCCCGCACCCGGGCCCCCACCGCCTCCCACCATGCCCGAGCCCACGCTCACCCGTTCCCCACCCGCACCCGCCTGATGCAGATCTGGCGTTCGGCCGGCTGGCCCTGCCAGGACGCGCTGGAGATCGACCTGCTGGCGGCGCGCATGGTCGCGCTGCACACCGCGCCCGAGGGCCACGCGGTGCTGCGCCTGACGGACGCGGGCATCCAGTGGCTGGCCGAGGCCCGCCAGCGCGGCCTGCGGGCCTTGAGCGCGCACGACCGGCTGGCCCAG
>NZ_BAAJYS010000089.1:0-13622 GCF_057543315.1 Acidovorax sp. KPB24-07 | reverse complement strand
AAGGCGATGCCGTCGATCACCGCCGTGATCTCGGCCATGCGACTGGCACCCTGCTGGATGGCCTCGACCGACTGCACCGCCCGGCCCATTGCCTGCGCGCCCGCATCGGCCGAGGTGCGTACCTGGGCCGCCTGCTGGTCCGCCGAGCGGGCGGTTTCGGCGTTCTGCTGCACTGTGGAGGACAGTTGTTCGACGCCCGCGGCGGTCTGCTCCAGATTGGCGGCCTGCTGCTCGGTGCGCTCGGCCAGCGCCCGGTTGTCCGCGGCCAGGCTTTCGCCGGCGTGGGCGACCAGCGCGGCATTGCTGCGGATGTCGGCCACCATCGACGACAGCATGAGCACCATGCGCTCCAGCAGGCCACCCAGTCGGGCCATTTCGTCCTGCCCCGCAATGCGCGGCCGCGCGCCCAGGTCGCCGCGCGCCGCGCTGTCCATGGCATGGGCCAGCACCGCGAGGTCGTCCGCCATGCCGCGGTGCATCGCCGCCGTCAGGTAGGCGACCAGACCGCTTCCGGCAGCGAACCACCACCAGCGGCCCTGCGTGGCCAGCGCCAAGGCCAGCATCGAAGCCAACGCGGTGCCCGACAGCAGCGCCATCTTGGCGGGCAGCGCCAGGCGGCGCATCAGCCGCACGCCCGGCCCCATTGGCGAAAATGAACCCATTCCGATGTCTCCCCAAGCGCTTTTAGTGCGCGAATGCTAAAGGCTGCGACTTACGCGCGATTGACGCGCGCCGAACCCGAAACCGTGCCACCGGCGGCGAACACGGCGCGCGCCGGCCCGTCTCCACCGCCCCGCCAACACCTTCCCAGGGCCATTGCGGGTGGGCGCGTACCCGGCGGAAGGCCGCGCTCCATCCACCATAATGGCGGCCCATGAACCCCCTGCTCTCCCACCTGCAGCCCTACCCCTTCGAGCGGCTGCGACAGCTCTTCGCGGGGGTCACGCCCCCCGCGTCGTACCGCGCCATCAGCCTCGGCATGGGGGAACCCCGCCACCCCACGCCTGCCTTCATCAAGGAAGCGCTCACCCAAAGCCTGTCGGGCCTGGCCAGCTACCCCGCCACGGCCGGCGAGCCGCGACTTCGCCAGGCCTGCGCCGACTGGATGCAGCGGCGCTACGGCCTGGCGGTGGACGCCGCCACCCAGGTGCTGCCCGTCAACGGATCGCGCGAGGCGCTATTCGCCTTCGCGCAGACCATCATCGACCCAACGCGCGCGGGCGCAACGGTGGTTTGCCCCAATCCCTTCTATCAAATCTACGAAGGCGCGGCGCTGCTGTCAGGCGCCACGCCCTACTACGCGCCCAGCGACCCGGCCCGCAACTTCGCCGTGGACTGGGACAGCGTGCCCGAGGGCGTCTGGCAGAACACGCAGCTGCTCTTCGTGTGTTCCCCGGGCAATCCGACAGGCGCGGTCATGCCGCTGGCCGAATGGCAAAAGCTCTTCGAGCTGAGCGACCGCCACGGCTTCGTCATCGCCTCGGACGAGTGCTACAGCGAGATCTACTTCCAGGGCGAGCCGCCGCTGGGCGGGCTGGAGGCCGCGGCCCAGCTCGGCCGCGCCGATTTCCGCAACCTGGTCGCCTTCACCAGCCTGTCCAAGCGCAGCAACGTGCCCGGCTTGCGCAGCGGCTTCGTGGCGGGCGATGCCCGGCTGATCCAGGCCTTCCTGCTCTACCGCACCTACCATGGCAGCGCCATGGGCCCGGCCGTGCAGGGCGCGAGCATCGCGGCCTGGAACGACGAGCAGCACGTGGACGAGAACCGCGCGCTCTACCGCCGCAAGTTCGAAGACGTCACGCCGCTGCTGGCCCGCGTGATGGACGTGGCGCTGCCCGACGCGGGCTTTTACCTCTGGGCCCGCGTGCCCGACGCCCTGGGCCTGACCGATGCGCAGTTCGCCCGCGAACTGCTCGCTCAATACAATGTGACGGTGCTGCCCGGCAGCTACCTCGCCCGCGAGGCCGGCGGCGTCAACCCCGGCGCGCAACGCATCCGCATGGCCCTGGTGGCCGAAGCCGAAGAATGCGTGGAGGCAGCCCAGCGCATCGTGCAATTCATCCAATCCCATCCCTGAACCGACCCATGACCCAACAACTTCAGACCCTCATCGACAACGCCTGGGACAACCGCGCCAGCCTCTCGCCCGCCGCGGCCCCCAAGGAGGTGCAGGATGCCGTGGAACACGTGATCGCCGAGCTGAACAACGGCAAGCTGCGCGTGGCCACGCGCGAAGGCGTCGGGCAGTGGACGGTGCACCAGTGGATCAAGAAGGCCGTGCTGCTGTCGTTCCGCCTCAAGGACAACGAAATCATGAAGGCCGGCGAGCTGGGCTTCTACGACAAGGTGCCCACGAAGTTCGGCCACCTGTCGGCCCAGGAAATGGCCGCCACCGGCGTGCGCGTGGTGCCCCCCGCCGTGGCGCGCCGCGGCAGCTACATCGCCAAGGGCGCCATCCTGATGCCCAGCTACGTGAACATCGGCGCCTACGTGGACGAAGGCACCATGGTCGATACCTGGGCCACCGTGGGCAGCTGCGCCCAGGTGGGCAAGAACGTCCACCTGTCCGGCGGCGTGGGGCTGGGCGGCGTGCTGGAGCCGCTGCAGGCCAACCCGACCATCATCGAGGACAACTGCTTCATCGGCGCGCGCTCGGAAATCGTCGAAGGCGTGATCGTGGAAGAGAACTCGGTCATCTCGATGGGCGTGTACATCGGTCAGAGCACCCCCATCTACGACCGCGCCACCGGCGAGACCAGCTTCGGCCGCGTGCCGGCCGGCTCGGTCGTGGTGAGCGGCAACCTGCCCAAAGACAATGGCCGCTACAGCATGTACGCCGCCATCATCGTCAAGAAGGTGGATGCCAAGACCCGCTCCACCACCAGCCTGAACGACCTGCTGCGCGACTGACAGCACCGCACGCCGCACCGCACCGCCCCGGATCCGATCCGCCCGTCCACCCGCGACCCGCACCCCGACGAACGAAAGAGCAATCCCCATGAGCACGATGGAACGGATTCTTCGACTGATGGCCGAAAAGCGGGCGTCGGACGTGTACCTGTCGGCCAACGCGCCGGCGCTGATCAAGATCAACGGCGAGTGCGTGCCGATCAACAGCCAGGTGCTTCCGGCCGACGCGCCGAAGAACCTGCTGGCCGAGATCGTCTCGCCCGACCGCATCGAGGAGCTGGAGGAAACCGGTGAACTCAACATGGGCGTGCCGCTCACCGGCGTCGGGCGCTTTCGCGTGAGCGCCATGCGCCAGCGCGGCAGCTACGCGGTGGTGATCCGCTTCATCGCGCAGCACATTCCGCCGCTGGCCTCGCTGAACCTGCCGCCGGTGCTGAGCGACCTCATCCTGGAAAAGCGCGGTCTGCTGCTGGTCGTCGGCGCCACGGGCTCGGGCAAGAGCACCACGCTCGCCTCGATGATCGACAGCCGCAACGAGCAACTCACCGGCCACATCCTGACCGTGGAAGACCCGGTGGAATACCAGTTCCGCAACAAGAAGTCGATCGTGAACCAGCGCGAGATCGGCGCCGACACGCAGTCGCTGCAGACCGCCCTGAAAAACGCCCTGCGCCAGGCGCCCGACGTGATCCTGATCGGCGAAATCCGCGACCGCGAGACCATGTCCGCAGCCATCGCCTATGCGCAGTCGGGGCACCTGTGCCTGGCCACCCTGCACGGCAACAACAGCTACCACGCGCTCAACCGGATTTTGAGCTTCTACCCCGTCGAGGTGCGCCCCACCATGCTGGGCGACCTGGGCTCGGCGCTCAAGGCCATCGTGTCGCAGCGCCTGGTGCGCACCCCGGCCGGCGACCGCGTGCCCGCCGTCGAGGTCATGCTCAACACCAAGCTGGTGGGCGACCTGATCGAGAAGGGCGACTTCTCGGGCGTGCGCGAAGCCATGGAAAAGTCCATGGCCGAAGGCTCTCAGACGTTCGAGGAGGCGCTGGCCCAGCTCATCCTCGAAGGCCGCATCGATCGCAAGGAAGGCATGGCCTATGCCGACTCGCCCACCAACCTGATGTGGCGGCTGCAGAACGATTTCTCCCTGGCTTCCAAGAACGCCAAAGCCCAGAGCGAGGCCGCGCGGGAAGAGGAAGACCAGCCGTCCTTCACCGAGATCGTGCTGGACGTCAAGCCGTCCTGACCTGCCCCGCCCTCCTTCGCCCGAACCGCCTGCCCACACGATGTCCCGAACCCTGCACTTGGCCGAACAGCTCATTGCCCGCCCCTCCATCACCCCGAACGACGCGGGCTGCCTGGAGCTGCTGGCCGACCGCCTTCGGCCGCTCGGCTTCGACTGCGAACGCATGGACAGCGGACCGGACGATTTCCGCGTCAGCAACCTGTGGGCAAAACGGCCCGCAGCGCAATCAGCACTAGGGCATGACGCTATCAAAACCATAGTATTCGCCGGCCACACCGATGTGGTGCCGACCGGCCCCGTCGAGCAATGGGGCAGCGATCCCTTCACGCCCATGCACCGCGGCGGCAAGCTCTATGGGCGCGGCGCGAGCGACATGAAGACCTCGATCGCCGCCTTCGTCGTCGCCGTGGAAGAGTTCCTGGCAGCCACGCCCCAGCCGGGCCTGCAGATCGCGTTCCTGCTCACCAGCGACGAAGAAGGCCCCTCGGTGGACGGCACCAAGGTGGTGGTCGATCGGCTCCGCGAGCGTGGCGAGGCGCTGCATTACTGCATCGTGGGTGAACCCACTTCAGTCGAGAAGACCGGCGACATGATCAAGAACGGCCGCCGCGGCACACTCAGCGGGCGGCTCACCGTGCGGGGCGTGCAGGGCCACATCGCCTACCCGCAACTGGCGCGCAACCCCATCCACCAGGCCCTCCCGGCGCTGGCCGAACTGGCCGCCATCCGCTGGGACGAGGGCAACGCCTTCTTTCCGCCCACCAGCTGGCAGATCAGCAACATGCACGGCGGCACGGGCGCGACCAACGTCATCCCGGGTGCGGTGGTGATCGACTTCAACTTCCGCTTTTCCACCGAATCGACGGCCGAGGGCCTGAAGCAGCGCGTGCATGCGCTGCTGGACCGCCACGGCCTCGAATACGGCCTGTCCTGGACCTTGGGCGGGCAGCCCTTTCTCACGGAGCCCGGCGAACTGGTGCGGGCCGTGCAGCAGGCGGTGCTGGATGAAACGGGCCTGGACACCGAGCTGTCCACCACCGGCGGCACCAGTGATGGGCGCTTCATCGCGCAGATCTGCCCGCAGGTGATCGAACTGGGCCCACCCAACGCCACCATCCACAAGATCGACGAGCACGTGGTCGTGGCCGACATCGAGCCGCTGAAGAACATCTACCGCCGCACGCTCGAGCATCTGAACGCACAGGCGGGCGCATGAGCGAAGCGGCGCAAACCACCGGGGCCCAGGTGCATGGCGACACGGTCGGCGCCCTGATCGCCTCCGGCACCGCGCGGCTGGAGGCCTCGGGCGTGGCCTTCGGTCACGGCACCGCCAATGCGCGCGACGAGGCTGTGTGGCTGGTGCTGTGGCGCCTGGGCATTGCCCTGGACGAGCCGCTGGACGATGGCCTGGAGCCCGTCTCCGCCCGCACCGTGGCTGCGGCCGATCAAGCCCGCGTGGCCGCGCTGTTCGAAGAGCGCATCGCCACCCGCAAACCCGCGGCCTACCTGACGCGCGAAGCGTGGCTGCAGGGCGTTCCGTTCTACGTGGACGAGCGGGCCATCGTGCCGCGCAGCTTCATCGCCGAACTGCTGGTGAATCCGCCACTGGACGGCGGCATCGACGGATTTTTGGGCGAGCAGACGCGGGCCGTGCTGGACCTGTGCACCGGCAACGGCAGCCTGGCCATCCTGGCGGCCATGGTCTATCTGGACGTGCAGGTCACCGGGGCCGACATCTCGCCTGACGCGCTGGCCGTGGCCCGCATCAATGTGGACAAGCACGGCCTGCAAGAGCGCGTGGCCTTGCAACAGTCCGACGGGCTGGACGCTGTGCCGGGCCCGTGGGACCTGATCCTCTGCAATCCCCCCTACGTGAATGCAAAGAGCATGGCGGCGCTGCCCCAGGAGTACCTTGCCGAGCCCGCACTGGCCCTGGCCGGTGGCCTGGATGGCATGGACTTCGTGCGCGGCCTGCTGGCGCAGGCGCCCGGCTGCATGAGCGAAGACGGCGTGCTGGTGCTGGAGATCGGCAACGAGCGCAGCCATTTCGAAGCCGCCTTTCCGGACCTGCCTGTGTTCTGGCTCGACACGAGCGCTGGCGAGGACCAGGTGCTGCTGATCACCCGCGAGGCACTGGTGGCACACCCGACCTGATTTCGCACTGCCGACCGGGGCGCCCAGGCGCCTGCACCCTTCGCGCGGGCCGCCGTTTGCGGCGCGCGCCGGGCTGGTGCTTGCCATCCAGCCCCCCGTTTTTTCTTCGGGCGTTTTTTGAACGCCTTTGCTGGTTCTTATCGATGATCACACTCAAAAACGTCACCTTGCGCCGCAGCGCCAAGGTCCTGCTCGACCGCGTCTCCGTCACCATCAACCCCGGAGAGAACGTGGGCCTGGTCGGGCGCAACGGCGCGGGCAAATCCAGCCTCTTCGCACTGCTCAACCGCACGCTGCACGAGGATGGCGGCGACTTCTTCATTCCACCGCAGTGGCGCATGGCCCAGGTCGCGCAGAACATGCCGGAGACCTCGGAATCGGCCACCGAATTCGTGCTCAACGGCGACACGCGACTGGCCGAACTGCGCCAGGCCTTGGTCCAGGCCGAGCAGGACGAGGACGGCATGGCCATCGCGCATGCCTATTCCGACCTGGCCGATGCGGGCGACCATGACGCCGTGCCGCGCGCCCAGGCGCTGATCCTGGGCCTGGGGTTCCGCGTGTCCGAGCTGGAACACCCCGTGAACAGCTTCTCCGGCGGCTGGCGCATGCGCCTGCAGTTGGCGCGGGCGCTGATGAGCCCCAGCGACCTGCTGCTGCTCGATGAACCCACCAACCACTTGGACCTGGACGCTCTGGTGTGGCTGGAAGCGTGGCTCAAGCGCTATGCCGGCACGCTGATCGTCATCAGCCATGACCGCGAATTCCTCGATGCCATCACCAACGTCACGTTGCAGATCGAGAACGCCCAACTGAACCGCTACGGCGGCAACTACAGCCGCTTCGAGGAACTGCGTGCCCAGCAGATCGAGCTGCAGCAGGCCTCGTTCGCCAAGCAGCAGGACAAGATCGCCCACCTGCAGAAGTTCATCGACCGCTTCAAGGCCAAGGCCAGCAAGGCCAAGCAGGCACAAAGCCGCGTCAAGGCGCTGGAGCGCATGGAAAAGATCGCGCCCCTGCTGGCCGAGGCGGAGTTCACTTTTGAATTCAAGGAGCCGGTCAACCTGCCCAACCCCATGCTGGCGATCAGCGACGCGTCGTTCGGGTACACGCCCGAGGAAGGCGAGCCGACGACCATCCTGCGGCATGTGAGCCGCTCCGTGCTGGCAGGCCAGCGCATCGGCATCCTGGGCGCGAACGGCCAGGGCAAGTCCACGCTGGTCAAAACCATCGCGCGCGAAATGAAGCCGCTGGCCGGCTCGGTCACCGAGGGCAAGGGCTTGTCCATCGGCTATTTCGCGCAGCAGGAACTGGACGTGCTGCGGCCTTCCGACAATCCGCTCGAGCACATGATCCGCCTGGCGAAGGAACTGGGCCCCAACGCCCGCGAGCCCAGCCGCGAGCAGGACCTGCGCAGCTACCTGGGCAGCTTCAATTTCTCCGGCGACATGGTCAAGCAATCGGTCGGCACGATGAGCGGTGGCGAAAAGGCCCGCCTGGTGCTGGCGATGATCGTCTGGCAGCGCCCCAACCTGCTGCTGCTGGACGAGCCTACCAACCACCTGGACCTGGCCACCCGCGAGGCGCTGTCCATGGCGCTCAACGAGTTCGAAGGCACCGTGATGCTGGTCAGCCATGACCGGGCATTGCTGCGGGCGGTGTGCGATGAATTCTGGCTGGTGGGACGCGGCGTGGTCGGCCCGTTCGACGGCGATCTGGACGATTACCAGCGCTACCTGCTGGAAGAATCCAAACGCCTGCGCGAGCAGGCCAAGGCGGCCGAGTCCGCGGCTTCGTCGGCACCCGTGGCGGTGGTGACCGCCGCGCCGGTGGCAGCGCCCGTTGCCCCTGCGCCTTCGGTGACGCCCGCGCCAGTGGCCGCTGCGCCCGTGGCGCGCGATGCGCGGGAGCAACGCAAGCTGGGTGCCCAGGCCCGGCAGCAGCTGGCCGAGAAAACCCGGCCCTTGAAGCGCGAGCTGGAGAAGGTCAACCAACGCTTGGCCGCGCTTACCGCCGAGAAAGCCGAGATCGAGGAACGCCTGACCCAGCCCCTGCCGCCGGCCGAAATCGCGGAAAACGGGCGTAGGCTGAAAGCCTGTGCCGATGAAACCGACCAGCTCGAAGAGCGCTGGCTGGAAATTTCATCTGAGGTGGAAACCCTCGAATCTCAAGCCGGCGAAGCGTAAAACCATGTAACCATTGCCACTGAATTCAGGTTTAGTGGCAAAGGGGGCCTCATTGATTAGCTACGTTTTTAGGAGCAAAAAAATTGCCGCCAACTGGTTGCGTTTTTTTGCATTCTTCTGTCAACGGGCCTTCCGGGCGGGGCGTTGTTCATCCATCACAGGAGATAACCGTATGACTACCACCGCTATCATGTCCGCCTGGCCCGAAGACGAACGCGACCGCAAGCGCGCACCGGCCCGCCTCTAAGGGCTGGCGCTTCGGCCCAGAAGGCTCAGGTCACTTCGACACCACAGCCTCCGCCAGCGCCTCCTTCCCTTCTCCCCCATTTCCTCCCCCCCAAATTGAAAAAACCCCGCCTCGGCGGGGTTTTTGTTGCCTTGACGGGTGCCGCGAAAAACGGCATCCGCCGTTCAGCCCATGTGCAGCCCGCCGTTGACCGAGAAATCGGCCCCCGTGGCGTAGCCGCCCTCTTCCGAGGCGAGCCAGGCGATGATCGATGCGATCTCGCTCGGTTCGCCCAGGCGTTTGACCGGAACCGTGGCCACGATCTTTTCCAGCACGTCGGGACGGATGGCTTTCACCATGTCGGTGCCGATGTAGCCCGGGCTCACGGTGTTCACCGTCACGCCCTTGGTCGCCAGTTCCTGCGCCAGCGCCATCGAAAAGCCGTGCATGCCGGCCTTGGCGGCGGAATAGTTGGTCTGGCCGGCCTGGCCCTTCTCGCCGTTCACGCTGCTGATGTTGATGATGCGGCCCCAGCCCTTTTCCACCATGTCGCCCACGACCTGTTTGGTCACGTTGAACATGCTGTTGAGGTTGGTTTCGATGACCGCATCCCAGTCTTCGCGCGACATCTTGAGGAACATGCGGTCGCGCGTGATGCCCGCGTTGTTCACCAGCACGTCGATGGTGCCGTGATCGGCTTTGGTGGCCGTGAAGGCCTCCACGGTGGAATCCCAGTCGCCGACATTGCCCACCGAGGCATAGAAGGTATAGCCCAGCGCCTTTTGCTCGGCCAGCCATTTGGCGTGGTCGCGCGTGGGCCCGCAGCCCGCGATGACCTTGAAACCATCCTTGTGCAAACGCTGGCAGATGGCCGTTCCGATGCCACCCATGCCCCCTGTGACATACGCTACTTTCTGGTTCATGTGAGTTCTCCTTATCAACGATTCACGCGAGCACTCTAACCAAGATTCCACGCCCGGCCGCTGAGGAAAACACCGAGCCACACAAATTTTGACAAAGCCGTGCGGGCCCCGCGTGCTATCAGAACCGCAGCAGCCACGCCGCAGGCAAAAAAAAGCCGCACCGAAGTGCGGCTTTTGGCTTGATGCAGCAGCGCGGTGGTCGAAGCACCGCGCGCCGCTCAGGCCCGCTCGACCGCCAGCGACACGCCCATGCCGCCGCCGATGCACAGGGCGGCCACGCCCTTCTTGGCGCCGCGGCGCTTCATCTCGTGCAGCAGTGTGACGAGCACGCGGCAGCCGGACGCTCCGATGGGGTGG
Source organism: Acidovorax sp. KPB24-07 (assembly GCF_057543315.1). Lineage (NCBI taxonomy): Bacteria > Pseudomonadati > Pseudomonadota > Betaproteobacteria > Burkholderiales > Comamonadaceae > Acidovorax > Acidovorax sp. KPB24-07. The sequence goes on along the minus strand of NZ_BAAJYS010000089.1, from coordinate 3,617 downwards.
CCGATGGCGATGGCGCCGCCGTTCACGTTCACCTTGGCGGCATCCAGGCCCAAAGCCTGGTTCACCGCGCAGGCCTGGGCGGCGAAGGCCTCGTTCAGCTCGAACAGGTCCACGTCGTCCGCGGTCCAGCCGGCGCGCTTCAGCGCCTTGCGGGTCGCCGACACCGGGCCCATGCCCATCGTGGCGGGATCCAGGCCGCTGGTGCCGTAGGACACGATGCGTGCCAGGGGCTCCAGGCCCAGTTCGGCGGCCTTCTTGGCGCTCATCATGACCACGGCGGCGGCGCCGTCGTTCAGGCCCGACGCATTGCCCGCGGTGACGGAGCCGGCCTTGTCGAAGGCCGGGCGCAGGCCCGACAGGGCTTGCGCATTGGTCTTGCGGTTGAGGTATTCGTCGGCGTTGAAGAGCACGGGGTCGCCCTTCTTCTGCGCCAGGCTGACGGTCACGATCTCATCGGCGAACTTGCCGGCGTCCTGTGCCGCGGCGGCCTTCTGCTGGCTGCCCAGGGCCAGCGCGTCCTGCTGCTCGCGGGTGATGCCATGTTCCTTGGCCACGTTCTCGGCGGTGATGCCCATGTGGTACTGGTTGTACACGTCCCACAGGCCGTCGACGATCATGGTGTCGGTCATCTTCCAGTCGCCCATGCGCTGGCCTTCGCGCGAGCCATTGAGCACGTGGGGCGACAGGCTCATGTTCTCCTGGCCGCCGGCCACCACGATCTCGCTGTCGCCCGTGGCGATGGCCTGGGCGGCCAGCATGACGGCCTTCAGGCCCGAGCCGCAGACGGCGTTGATGGTGAGGGCGGGGGTTTCCTTGGCCACGCCGGCCTTCATCATGGCCTGGCGCGCGGGGTTCTGGCCGACGCCGGCCGTCAGCACCTGGCCCATGATGACTTCACCGACCTGGTCCAGCGGCACCTTGGCGCGGGCCAGGGCCTCCTTGATGACGATGGCGCCCAGTTCGGTGGCGGGGGTCTTGGCGAGCGCGCCGCCGAACTTGCCCACGGCCGTGCGAACGGCGGAAACGATGACGATGTCTTCCATATCAGTCCTTTTTGTGCAGAAACGGGAATCTTGAAATCGGGGAGCCCTGCGGGCCGCGGCGCGCCCGTGCGGCCGATTGTGTCAGCCGCACGGCACACACACTGCGGCGTCAGGCTTTTTGCTTGACGTAGCGCCCCGGCGCCGGTTCGGTGGCCTTGAAACGCGTGCCGCGGCCATAGGCCTTGGGCGCCGCGACCAGCTTGCCCGCATGGCCCTTGAGCCAGCGCGACCAGTCGGTCCACCAGCTGCCAGGGTGCTCGGTGGCGCCCTTGAGCCATTCGTCGAGCGTGCCGGGCAACTGGCCGTCCTCGCGCAGCCAGTGGCTGCGCTTTTTCTTGGCGGGCGGGTTGATCACGCCGGCGATGTGGCCGGACGCGCCCATCGCGAAGCGCTTCTTGCCCGGCAGCACCTGGGTGGAGGCATACGCCGCGTCGATGGGCACGATGTGGTCTTCGCGCGAGCCGTAGATGTACACCGGCAGATCCACGAGGTTCAGGTCGATGGCCTCGCCGCACACCGTGAGCCGGCCGGGCCGCACCAGGTTGTTCTCGAGGTAGAAGTTGCGCAGGTACCAGGCATAGAAGGGCCCGGGCAGATTGGTGCTGTCGCTGTTCCAGTAGAGCAGGTCGAACGGCGGCGGCGTCTCGCCCTTGAGGTAGTTGCCCACCACGTAGTTCCACACCAGATCGTTGGGCCGCAGGAAGCTGAACGTGGAGGCCAGGTCCTGCCCCTTCATCATGCCGCCCTTCCCCATCTGCAGCTCGCGGAACTGCACGAACGCCTCGTCGATGAACACGTCCAGGATGCCGGTGTTGGAAAAGTCGATGAGCGTGGTGAGGAAGGTGGCGCTCGCCACCGGCTCTTCGCCGCGCGCGGCCAGCACGGCCAGCGCATTGCTCAGGATGGTGCCGCCCACGCAGAAACCCAGGGCGTTGATCTGCGCCGCGCCGGTGATGTCCTGCACCGTGCCGATGGCGGCCAGCGCGCCCTGTTGCACATAGTCGTCCCAGGTTTGATGGGCCAGCGAATCGTCCGGATTGCGCCAGCTCACGACGAAGGTGCGGTGCCCCTCGCTCACCGCATGGCGGATCAGCGAGTTCTCGGGCTGCAGGTCGAGGATATAGAACTTGTTGATGCACGGCGGCACCATGAGGAAGGGCCGCTCGTGCACCTTGTCCGTGAGCGGCTTGTATTCGATGAGCTGGAACAGCGCGTTTTCGAACACGACCGCCCCCTCGGTGGTGGCCACGTTGCGGCCGACTTCGAACAGGCTTTCGTCGGTCATCGAGACGTGGCCCTGGCGCAGGTCGTGCAGTAGGTTGGCCACGCCCTTGGCGATGCTCTCGCCTTGCGTTTCGATGGCTTTCTTCTGGGCCTCGGCATTGAAGGCGAGGAAGTTGCTGGGCGCCATGGCGGCCATCCATTGCTCCACGCCGAACCGGATGCGCGCGCGGGTCTTGGCATCGGCTTCGACCGCATCGACCAGGCCCATGAGGGTGCGCGCGTTGAGCAGGTAGGCCGCCGCCGAGAAGGCGGCCACGGGGTTCTGGGCCCAGGCCTCGCCGCTGAAACGGCGGTCCGCGCTGGCATTGGCCTGCGCCCCCTGCGTCCACAGCGCGGTGGCCTCCTTCACATACTGCTGCTGCAGGGCCGCGAGCTTTTCGGGGGCGAACTGCACCGAAGCAGCAGGCGCCTTGGCGAAGGCGCCGGCAGCGCCCGCCGGGGCGGCCTGCTGGAAAGCCTGCATCGCCTGGGTCCAGCCCTTGCCCAGCATTTGCTGGAACTGCTGGAATGCCTGGGGGTCCGCTCCCCAGGGTGCTTCAGAATCCGCCATGTTCGTCTCCTCCACAAGAATATGCATGGCCGCGTCAGGGGCGGACCATTGCGGCCATTGTTGCCGAGCGGCGAGCACCGTGGCAACGCCGCTTGCCTTTTTTCACCAACTGCCTTCCAACCCAGGCCCTCACATGTATCTCGTTGTCATTGGATGGCTGTATGTCACGCTGCTGATGGCGGTGGCCGAAGCCATGGCCCCGAACGGCACGGTGCTTGGCGCCCTCATCACCTTCGCCCTCTACGGGCTGCTGCCCATGTCGATCGTGGTGTACATCCTGGGCACGCCGGGCCGCAAACGCGCGATCCATGCGCGGCAGCTGGCCGAGCGCGAGGCCGCGCAGGCGGCAGCCGCAGGGCAGACGCCCGCCCCCACGCCAGCGCCGACATCAGCCGCCGACGGCGCGGTCGAGCCAGATGCAGGCGGCGAAGCGCCCGCTGCCACCGAAGGCGCTGCCGTACCGGTGCGAAAAGAACCGTGACGGCTGGCACACGGTGCACCACGCGGCGCTGCCGTCATTGCCGTGGACGCGGTCCACGCCCAGGGATTGCAGCCGCTGCCGCGCCAGGCCGGCCAGATCGGCGAGGTATTTGCCTCCGCCCTGCGGGCTGAAATGCCGGTCGGCCGCAGGCAGGGCGTCGCAGAACGCGGCGCGCACTTCCGGGCCCACTTCGAACGCCGTCGGGCCGATGCAGGGGCCCAGCCAGGCGATGCAATCAGCCCGGGAGTCGGCCCGGGAG
>NZ_BAAJYS010000088.1:0-13632 GCF_057543315.1 Acidovorax sp. KPB24-07 | reverse complement strand
CGCCCCCCCACCAACCCGCCGGGCGGGTGCACCAGCACGTTGTGGCACACCGCATCGCCTTCGGGGTACAGGCTTTGCAGGATGCGCAGCGGGCCGCCGTGTTCGAAGCGCGCCACCGTGCGCTCGGCCTCGCGGCGGTAGTCCAGTTGCAGGTGGGCGTGCCAAGTCATGCGGTTGCTATCAAATCGTGAGCTAGACCGGCATGATATCCGCCGGCATCGGGCCGATTCGATGCCGACCGGGCGCAGGGGATGGGCTTCAGGCTTTCCACGCGCCCCGGTGCGAGGCCGAGGACTCCTCGATCAGCGCCGGGCCGATGCATTCGATGGCATGGGACGAGGCCGCGAACACGTCGCGGCACGACAGCTCGGCGTCGCGCTGGTCCAGCCGCTCGCCGCGAAAGGCGCGCAGCCGCACGGCGTCGATGCCGTACACCACGCGCCCGATGTTGGCCCAGAAGATCGCGCCCGCGCACATCACGCAGGGCTCGCCGGACGAATACAGCGTGGCCTGCGCGAAGGCCTCGCGCGGATGGTGCGGGCTGGCCAGCCGCACGGCCGAGGTCTCGGCATGCGCCGTGCAGTCGCCGGTCTCGCCGTTGGCGTTCCAGGCCTCGGCCAGGATGCGGTCGTCCGCACCCACGATGATGGCGCCGAACGGGCGGTTGCCACGCGCGCGGGCCTGGTCGGCAAGGGCGATGGCGCGGCGCAGGTACAGGCCGTCGCGCGGGGCGAGGGGGACTTCCTCGGGCAGTTCGCAAGTGGGGGAGGCAGGCATGTTCATCGGGCGGTCTCCGCTGTCAGGCCGGCACCTTGCGGTCGGCCGCAGGGGGCAGGAACGCCGGGTTGAACACGCGCTCTGCCGCCGGCTTGCGGGCCAGGCCGAACGTGGTGGCGATCTCGTCGATCTGCCGCGCCAGCACGTCCGCCTGCACGCCGCCCAGACCGATGGCCTGCGTCTCGGGCGTGGCGAGGTACTGCCGGGTAATGGCCCAGCGGGCGCGTTCCATGTCCATGTTCAGGATGGGCTCGCGCGCCTTGATGGCGGCCATCGCCGCGTCGGGGTTGGAGAGCGTCTCGCGCAGCGCCCGGTTCGTGGCGCGCAGGAAGGCCCGCGCCACGTCGGGCCGCTCCTGCAGCAGCCGGCCGGCCAGGATGGCGTTGCCGTAGAGGTTGAGCCCGGTCTTGCCGTACTCGAGCACGGCCAGGTCCTGTGGCGGCATGCGGGTGAACAGGGACACTGCCGAGTCGTGGAAGTAGGTGGCCGCGTCCACGTCGCCGCGCACCATCACGTTGTCGCGCGCGCTGAAGTCGGTGGTCACCCACTGGAACAGGTCGGGGCTGGTGTTGAGCTGGCGCGCCACCATGGGCCAGCTGCGGCGCGTGGATTCCACGGCGGCGGCGGCCACGCGCTTGCCCTTGAGCGACTGGAAGTCGGTGGTCACGCCGCGGTCCTTGCGGCCGATGATGACGAAGGGCGCGCGGTTGTAGTACTGGTAGATGGCCTGTACCGGCGCATCGGCGTTCTGCGCGTGGAACTCCGCCAGCGCGCTGATGTCGCCCAGCCCCAGGTCGTAGGCCCCGCTGGCCACGCGCGTGATCGAGGCCACGGAGCCCGAGCCCACGTCGATGGCCACGTCCAGCCCCTCGTCCTTGTAGTAGCCGTTGGCGGCGGCCAGGAAGAACGGCGCGGTCTGGCTGGTCACGCGGAAGTCGAGCGTGAACTTGAGCGGTGTGGTGGCCTTGCCCTGGGCATGCACGGCGGGCGCGGCCAGGGTGGCGGACAGGAGGGTGGTGGCGGAGGTGGCGAGGAATCGGCGGCGTTGCATGGCGGTGGCTCCAGGTTCGGGGTAACGACCGGCCACGGCGCATCTGCGCCGTGCATCGGTGCGAACTGAGCAATTTCCGGGCAACGGCGCGTGGGGGAACGGGCCGGGCTGAACGCTTCTACTCGGAGGCGGCGTTGCATGAAGCGTGCCTGCACAACGCAGTTCGAGCCCCATCGGGGTGGGTGGGTGAGGCATGGCCGAGGCGTGTCGCCGCTGGTGCATTCCCGGCGGGGCAGGCACGCGGCTGGTGCATGGCCGTCCCCGTTGCGGTGAGGCGCGGCGGCGCGGCGCGTGCAGCCGCTGCGCCATGGCACCTGCCCACCCGCTGCACACGGATTGGCCTGCGATTTGCTTGCACGCCCCGCAAGAGTAGAAGCGTTCAGCCCGATGGCCCGCACCGCGCGGGCCATCGGCGGGTCATTGCTCTTGAAGCCGGTGGTGGCCGCCGGCGCGCCGTTGCCGTCCTGGCGAATGCGTGCCGACGGTCGCCGCCTTTGTCCCCTTCAAGAGCCCCGTGGCGCGTGCCTGCCTGGCCGTGTACGCCATGGGCCTTGGTTCATCCAAAGAGGAAACCCGCCATGCAGCAGAGCACCGCCAACCTCCCCGCCATCTCCCCTGCCGACCCCGCAGACGCCACCGCCGATGTGCGCGGCGAACTGGAAAAGGAAGCCCGCATGGGCGGCATGGGCGCTGAAACCAGCGCCCGAGAAATCCGGCGCATCGACCTGTCCGACTTCGAGCACCGCAAGGCCGAGATCGCCGAGCAGTTGTGGAGCGCCTCGGTCGAGATCGGCTTCTTCCAGGTCACCGGCCACGGCATTGCCGTGGAGGACATCCGCAACGCCTTCGCGCGCGCCGAGGCGTTCTTCGACCTGCCGCGCGAGACCAAGGCGCAGTGGCCGCTGGCGCGCAATGCCGGCTGGGAGCACAAGGCGCAGGTGCGCCCGTCCACGCGCACGCCCGACCAGAAGGAGTCCTACCAGGTCACCCGGCCTCGCATGGCGGGCCTGTGGCCCAGCGAGGCTGAGCTGCCGGGGTTCCAGGAAGCCACCTTGCGCTTCGAGGCGCAGTGCTGGCACGTGGGCATGCAGCTGCTGTCGTGCTTTGCGGACCGGCTGGGGTTCGATCCGGACTTCTTCACCCGCGCGCACGACCCGTCGAGCGCGGCCTACCAGAGCACCCTGCGCATGCTCCATTACTTCGCCGTGGACCCGGCGCTCAAGGACGAGCTGGGCCTGTGGCGCGCGGGCGCGCACACGGACTTCGACTGCCTCACGCTGCTGTTCCAGCGCCCAGGCCAGGGCGGGCTGCAGGTGCTGCCCGGCAAGGAGATGGAGAGCCGCCAGTGGACCAGCGTGGAGCCGGCCGAAGGCGTCATCACCTGCAACATCGGCGACATGCTGACGCGCTGGAGCGATGACCAGTTGCCCAGCAACTTCCACCGCGTGCGCAATCCGCTGCCCCACGAATACCAGGGCGCGCGCTACAGCCTGGCGTTCTTCTGCCAGGCGAACGAGGATGCCGTGGTGGAAGGGCCGGGCCGCAAGTACCCGCCGATCACCGCGGGCGACTACCTGCGCCAGCGCATCACGGCGAATTTCGCGAAGTACTGAGCGCGTCAGGCGGCTTTCGAAAGGCCTGGCCGCGGGGCTTAGCCAGTCCGCAGCAGGTCCCAGCCACTACACCGTCGAGGTCAGCGGCGCCGGCATGGTTTCGGACGCGCCGCGCGCCGGCAGGATGATGTGAAACACGCTGCCCTGGGCCGCGTTGCTCGCATGGATGCGCCCGCCGAAGGCCTCGACGATCTTGCGGCAGATGGCCAGCCCCAGGCCGGTGCCGCCAGAGCCGTCGCGCGTCGTGCTGGACTGCATGAAGGCCTCGAAGATGCGCTCGAGTTCCTCCTCGGGCACGCCCGGTCCGCTGTCTTCGATCTCGATATGGATCTGCCCCAGGCCGTCCATGAAGCCGCGCAGCTCGATGGTCGATCCCCCGGGCGAGAACTTGACCGCGTTCGCCAGCACGTTGCGCACGACCTGCTGGAACCGCAGCGGATCGGCCTTGGCGACCAGCGGCAGATCCGGCAGGTCCAGATGCAGATACAGCCGGTGCCGGGCGAGCAGGGGGTCGAACTCCCGCGCTACCGAGCGGATGAGCCCGCGCAGGTCGGTGCGCTCCAGGTGGAAGGTGCCCACCGTGCTTTCGATCTTGGCCACATCCAGCAGGTCGTTGACCAGTGTGAGCATGCGCTGCCCTGCCGCGTGAATGTCGTTGAACATGCCGGCCAGCCGCGCATCGGCCGGGCTGCGCAGCGTGCCCAGTTCGGCGAACCCGATGATCGATTGCAGCGGCGTGCGCAGCTCATGGCTCATGTTGGCCACGAACTCCGACTTGGTGCGCGAGGCCTCCTCGGCCGCGGTGCGCGCCTCCTGGATGGCTCGCTCGGCCATGCGGAAATCGGTCACGTCCATCAGGATGCTGAGCACGCCAGTGGCATGGCCCATCTCGTCGGTCAGCGCCGCCTTGAAGACGCGGGCGTCGCGGTGCGTGCCGTCGCCGTGCAGCAGCCGGGTCTCCAGCGTCATCTTGCCGCCCTGCATCAGAAGGCACTGGTTCGCCTCCACCACGACGTTGGCCTCGTCCGGCGGAAGGAAGGCATGCAGCCGCTCGCCGATCACCTGCGCGCGGCCCCGTCCCTTGTATTCCTCCCAGGCGCGGTTCACGAGCACCACGCAATGGTTCTTGTCCGTCAGGGACATGGGCAGGGGGTTGGTTTCGAGCAGCAGGTTCTGGAAGGCCAGCTGGGCCTGAAGCTTCAGTTGCGCTTCCCAGCGGCCGGTCACGTCCACTGCGCTGCCGGCGAAGCCGGCAATGCGCCCTTCGCTCACGAGCGGGACCACCGCCAGCTCGAACAGCAGGTGTCGGCCATCGGCGCTGCGGATCAGGGCCTGGCAGGTGCGCGCCTGCGCCGTGGATTCGGTGTCGAGCATGGCCAGGACCTCGTTGCGGCTGATCGAGTCCACGATGTCCGGCAGAGTCTGCCCCACGGCATGCGAGGGGCTGCGCCCGCTGATCGTGTCCCACCGCGCGTTGGCATAGGTGATGACGCCGTGCGCATCGGTGCGGAAGATCAGCTCCTGCACGCTGCTGATGAGCACCGCCAGATCGTGCTGGCTCTGTGCGATCTTGCGTTGCGCAAGGTTCATCGAGCGCTGCGCGGCCTCGCGCGCGCGCAGGCCGCGCCAGGCGGTCGCGGTCAGTCCCAGGGCGAGCAGCACGGCGGCCAGGCCGATGCCGAGCATGCTCCGGGCTTCCTGCAGCCACCGGTCCAGCGCCATCGCATAGGGCTCCTCCACGATCGCCACCAGCGGCTTGTCGCGCGAGGCACGAAAGGCCAGGATGCGGTCGCCGCCCAGCACGCCCTGGCCGACGTAGCTGGCGAAGTCGCGGTGGGGCAGGTAACTGTGGAAGACGGGCAGGTGGTCGATCCGCCGGCCGGCCAGGGCGGCGGCGGGCGCCGAGCTGGCCAGCACCTGGCCGTCGTCGGTGGCGATCACCGCGTCGTAACTCAGGGACTCCAGCGTGAGGTACTGGAAGTTCGACAGCGCGCCAGGGTTGACCAGCCCCACGAGCATCATGTCCCGGCCGCCGTTGGTGCGAAAGCCGCGCAGCAGCGGTATGAACGACATGCCCGCCGGAGCCACGTCGGGGGGCGTGGTGCGGCGCAGGCTGCCCAGGCTGCGGCCCGGCACCAGCGGGCCGATGCGCTGGTGTTCTTCCTCCACCCAGGGCCCCAGGCCCGTGACGTCGATGAAGGTGCCGGCCTCGCCGTTGACGGTGCTCGCGACCACCAGGCCCTTGGTGTCCACCACCGCCACGCCGCGCATGAAGGGCAGCCCCGCCAGCACCTGCCGCATCGCGACCTCCATCGCCTGCGTGCTGGTGGGTGCCTCGGTCAGTGCCTGCGAATGCGCGAGCACGCCCAGTGCCATGTCGCCGGCATCGAACGTGCGGGCGGCCTGGTCTTCGATGATTCGGGCCAGCAGCTGGGCCTGTACCTGGCTGGCGGTCATCGTCGCGCGCATGTCGTTCACAGCCAGCAGGGCCATCGCGGCCGCGGCCAGCAGCGCGGCCGCCACGCCGGCGGCCAGCACAAGGCCGCTCGCAGGCAGCCCACGAAAGCGCAGCGCCGGTTCCGCCGCGGGCGATGGGGGGGAGGGGGCGCGGCGCTTCATCGTCATTTCAGGGCTCGATCACCTGGCCGAGGCCGTTCTTTTCCGCGGCGGCCTTGAGCCGGCCATCGCGCTTGATGCGGACCACGAAGTCGTTCATCTGCCGCAGCCACGCACCATCGCCGGGACGCACCGCGTAGGCGTAGGGCACGACCTGGATCGAATGCGCCGGCACGAGGAGCTTGGCCCAGTTGGCGTTGTCCAGCAACTGGCGGCTGTAGAAATAATTGGTCATGAACACATCCACGCGGCCTGAGATGAGCTCCTGCTCGCGCGTGGACGGCGCGTCGACCGGTACCACCCGCGCATGGTGCAGTTGCGCCGTCATGAGCGGCCCCGTCAGGGTGCCTCGCTGCACGCCGACCCGCACGCCGGGCTGGTCGATGTCGGCCCATTGCGTGACCACCGCATTGTTCTTGGTGGTGATGGCATACACGTCGCTGTGCAGGTAGGGCTGCGTGAAGTCCAGCACCTGCCGGCGCTGCGGCGTCACGGCGATGGCGGACATGGCCACATCGCAGCGGCGGCTGGTGAGGTCGGCCACCAGCGATGGAAAGGATGAATCCACGTACTCCAGGCGCGCGCCCAGGTCTTTCGCGAGTTCGGCCGACAGGTCGATGTCGATGCCTTTCAACTCCCGCGTGCGAGGATGGCGGTAGGTCACCCCGTAGTAGTCGGGCCAGATGCAGACCCGCAAGACCCCGGTCGAGCGCACCCGGTCGGACACCGACTCGGCCTTTGCAGCCGGCCACGCGGCCATGCAAACCAGCAGCGACAGGGAAAGGGCGATCCGCTTCATGCCATCCATTCTTCAGGGCCGTGCCCTGCAGGGAAAAGGGCACGCGATGTCCTCGGGATGCAGGCCGGCCGGGAGGGCGGCCTGGGGTGTCCGTGCATCATAGGCCCCTGCCCGATCCATGGGCGCGCGAAGCGGGCTTTTTGCCAGGCGCTGGTGCGGGGGCGACGAGCGGTGATGACCATGGCGTGGGCGGTGAGAAAATGATAGAAATAAAAAATGGCGCGATGGGCGGATTTTAATCAGAAAAATCATTTTTATCATCTTTAAATTTGTTTGTTTTGAACCCAACAGCGGCACAATTCACGCATGGCAACATCTGCTCCTGAGATCTCCGATCTGACCGATCACTGCACCACCCTGGAGGTGGCCAAGCTGCTCGGCATGGCCGTTCGATCCGTTCAACTCATGGTGGACCGCGGGGAGCTCCAAGCCTGGAAGACGCCCGGCGGACACCGGCGCATTTCCCGCGCGTCCGTTCAGCAATGGCTGCAGGGCAACAAGGCCGCCCCCTCCCCGCCGCACAATCGGCGAGCGGACGACGCCCGGCCCGGGGCCGAGGCCGGCGCGCCGAAAAAGCCCCTGCTGTTGCTCATCGAGGATTCGACGCACTTCCAGAACCTCATCCAGCTCATCGTGCAGCAGCAGTTTCCCGAACTGGGGCTGCAGGTGGCCGACGACGGCATTGCCGGCCTGGCCCTGTATGGGCAACTGCAGCCGGACATCCTCATCGTGGACATCCTGCTGCCCGGACTGGATGGCGCGACCCTGATCACCACGCTGCGGTCCCATTCCCAGTTCGCGCGCAGCGAGTTGATCGTGGTGACCTCGCTCGACGAGTCGCAGCGCGCGCCCTATGCCTTCGCCCTGCAGGGCGTGTCTGTCATCCACAAGCCCCGGCTGGTCGCCGAATTGCCCGGCGCGCTGCAGGCCTGCATTGAAAAGCTGCGCCATGGATGAACCCGTCGTCCTCCTGGTGGAAGACGATGCCCTGGTGTCCCGCTTCGTTGCCATGGTGCTCGACGACCTGCCGGTGCGGCTGCAGGTCTGCAGCAGCGTGGAGCAGGCGTTGCAGTTCCTGGCGGAGCACCGCGTCCAGCTGGTCATCACCGACCTCATGATGCCCGGGGAATCCGGCATGGGGCTGATCCAGCGCATGGCCGCCGACCCCTCCCTCGCAGCGGGCGCCAAGGTCGTGGTGTTCAGCGCAGGATTGAACACAAGGTGCGAGAGCAGTTGGCGTCGACGAACATCTGGCGCACGCTGGCCAAGCCGGCCTCGGTGGGCGATCTGCAGGGTTGCGTGCGGGATGCCCTGCAGTTGTCCGGCCAGAACCTGCAGGCCGCGCCGCCCGTCTCCACAGGGCCGGCGGCCCCGGCCGCAGCGCCGGGTCTGGCGGACCATGAAGCCCTGGCGGTGGCCACGCACTTCGCCAACAACCGCCCCCTGTTCGAGGCCTACCGCGAGCGTTGCTTCGTTCAGTTCGCCAGGGATGGCGAAGAAGGTGACCGGGCCGCGGCGGCGGCCGACCTGGCCGCGCTGCGCCGGCTGGCGCACAACCTGCGCACCGTGCTGCTCACGCTGGGCCGCAGCGAAGGCCACCGGGTGGCCAGCCGGCCTCGAAGCAGGCCGCCATCGCCGAAGATGTGCCGGCCGCCGTGGCCGGCTGGAAGGCGCTGCGGGACCACCTGGCGCCCTGACGTTCAGGACCCGTCCGCACGCCTCAGGGCATCACCCAGCGGTCCGCCGCCGCCCGGATGTGCGAGCGCATGGCCGACTCCGCCAGCAAGGGGTCGCGCGCCGCGAGGCAGCGGTAGATCTGCTCATGCTCGGCCAGGGCCGCGTGCCAGGTCGGCTGGCCTTCCAGCCGCTCGCGCATGTGGCTGGCCAGCGGCCCGCGGCGCTCGTCGAACAGGCTGCCCACCAGCCGCACCAGCACCGAGTTGCCGGTCATCTCCGCGATGCGCACGTGGAACTCTCGGTCGTGCTCCAGCACGTCGCGCCCGGCCGCGATGTCGGCGCGCATGGCGTCGATGCTCGCCTGCACACGGACCAGGCCCTCCGGCGTGGCGTGCACGCACGCCAGCACAATGACTGCTCCCTCCACCGCGCCCCGCGCCTGCATCAGTTCGGCCGGGCTCTCGCCCATGGACGGGGGCAGGGCGGAGCGCCGCAGCGCGCGGCTGCACACATACACGCCCGAGCCCATGCGGATTTCCACGCTGCCTTCGATCTCCAGCGCGATCAGCGCCTCGCGCAGCGAGGGGCGTGACACGCCCAGTTGCTGCGCCAGATCGCGCTCGGGCGGCAGGCGGCTGCCTTCCCGGTAATCGCCCTGCTGGATCAGCAGGCGCACCTTGTCCGCGATCTGCTGGTACAGGCGGCGGGATTCGAGGGCTTTGGTGGAGTCGTTCATCGAGCGTGTATATGAAATTGGCCAGACCATATGGCCTGACCAAACGAGGGGCTGCGCGCAGTGTAGAGGGTGAAATCACCGGATTCCAAGCATTGGATCGCTGAAAACCCTGCGGCTGGGGTTAACCCGGTAAGGCCAATTTGAATTTGGCGCTCAAATTGGCCTTACCAGAAACCCCTGCGATGGGCCGCCGAGCGGTCCGCACGCCGACACTGCCTTGAACTACGCTTTCGACTTCTCCGCGCCGCTGGCCTACTGGCCCGACCTCCTGGCAGGGGCGTGGACCACGCTGTCGCTGTCGCTGGCATCGACCTTCTTCGGCTTCCTGGTGGGCGTGTTCTGCGCACTGGCCAACACCGGCCGCTCGCGCTGGCTGGCCCGGCTGGCGGGGGTGTACATCGAGGTCATCCGCAACACGCCGCTGCTGGTGCAGGTGTTCATCGTGTACTTCGGGCTGGCCTCGCTGGGCATGCAGGTGGGCGCTTTCACCGCGGCCATCGTGGCGCTGGTGGTGAACGTGGGGGCCTACACCAGCGAGATCGTGCGGGCGGGCATCGAGTCGATTCCCAAAAGCCAGCTGGAGGCGGCCGAATGCATGGGCCTGTCGCGCTGGCAGACACTGCGCCACGTGGTGCTGCCGCCGGCCATCGAGCGCGTGTACCCGGCGCTGTCCAGCCAGTACGTGCTGCTGATGCTGGCCTCGTCGATCTGCTCGCAGATTTCGGCCGAGGAGCTGACCGCGGTGGCCAACCGCATCCAGTCGGACACTTTCCGCTCGGTAGAGACCTATCTCATCGTGGCCGCGGCGTACCTGGCCATGTCGCTGGTGATGCGCGGCGCGCTGTGGCTGGTGGCCATGGTCGCCTTCCCGCGCCGCCGGCGCCTGGGCACCCCCCTTTGAAAGCCGCAGGCACGCACCATGGGCTTTCTCAACGCATCGCACCTTCATTTCCTGTTCGACGGCCTGCTGTGGACCGTGGGGCTTTCGCTGCTGGCGTTCGCCGGCGGCGGGCTGCTCGGCTTTGCCGTGGCGCTGGGCAGCTCGTACGGGCCGCGCTGGTCGCGCCTGGCCGTGTCCACCTACATCAAGCTGATCCAGGGCACGCCGCTCCTGGTGCTGCTGCCGCTGGCGTATTTCGGCCTGCCCTCGCTCGGGTTCAACGTGGCGCCGCTCACGGCAGCGGCGCTGGCGCTGTCGATCTACGTGTCGGCCTACCTGGGCGAGATCTGGCGTGGCTGCATCGAGTCGGTGCCGCGCACGCAGGCCGAGGCCGCGGAATGCCTGGCCCTGCGCTGGCATCAGCGCGTGTGGCACGTGATCCTGCCGCAGGCCGTGAAGATCGCCACGCCGCCCACCGTGGGCTTCATGGTGCAGATCGTCAAGAACACCTCGCTGGCCTCGGCCATCGGCTTCGTGGAGCTGGCGCGGGCGGGCCAGATCATCAACAACTCCACCTTCGAGCCGTTCGTGATCTTCGTGATCGTGGCGGCCCTGTATTTCGCCCTGTGTTACCCGCTGTCGGTGCTGAGCCGGCGCCTGGAGAGGAGCTTTCATGTCGCCCATCGTTGAGATCGAGAACATCTCCAAGTGCTTCGGCGCCACCCGCGTGCTGGAAGGCGTGTCGTTCACGGTGAACAAGGGCTCAGTGGTCGCCATCATCGGCCAGAGCGGGTCGGGCAAGAGCACGGCGCTGCGCTGCATCGACCGGCTGGAGACGGTGGATGCCGGCCGCATCCGCGTGTGCGGCCACGAGGTGACCGCGCCCGGGCTGAACCTGCACCAGCTGCGCCGCGACGTGGGCATCGTGTTCCAGAGCTACAACCTGTTCCCGCACCTCACCGTGCTGGAGAACATCATGCTGGCCCCGCGCCTGGTGCAAAAGGCCGCCAAGGCCGAGGTGCGCGAGCGCGCCCAGGCCGTGCTGGCGCAGGTGGGCCTGTCCGACAAGGCCGACTGCTACCCCTCGCAGCTGTCGGGCGGCCAGCAGCAGCGCGTGGCCATCGCCCGGTCGCTGGCCATGCAGCCGCAGCTGATGCTGTTCGACGAGGTGACCTCGGCGCTGGACCCGCAACTGACCGGCGAGGTGCTGCGCGTGATGGAAAAGCTGGCCGAAGGCGGCATGACCATGATCCTCGTCACGCACGAGATGGGCTTTGCGCGCAAGGTGGCCGACGAGGTCATCTTCATGCACCGGGGCCGCGTGTGGGAGCACGGTCCGGCCTCGATCCTCGATGCGCCAGCCACCACCGAGCTGCGCGATTTCGTCGGCAACGGCCTGTAGCGCTGCCACGGTGATTCCCGAGCCCCGCGCCAGACGGGGCCGACCCCCAACCCTTCCTTTTCACACGGAGACAAAGCCCCATGACAACACCGCGTTCCTTCCTGCTGCGCACCCTGCTGGCCTCGGCCGCCCTGATGGCCTTCGGCGCCGGCAGCGCCCATGCCGATCTGCTCAAGGACATCCGCGAGGCCAAGAAGATCCGCATCGCTCTCGACACCGGATCGCCGCCCTACGGTTTCGTGGACGACGCGATGAAGCCCGTGGGCTCCGACGTGGAGACCGCGCAGTTGCTGGCGCAGGACCTGGGCGTGGCCCTGGAGATGGTGCAGACCACCAGCCCCAACCGCATTCCCTTCCTGCAGACGGGCAAGGCCGACATCGTGGTCGCCTCGCTGTCGGTCACGCCCGAGCGCGAGAAGGTCATCGACTTTTCGGTGCCCTACGCGCAGATCCTCGCCGTGGTCGCCGCCCCCAAGGCCGCGGACATCAAGGGCTTCGAAGACCTGCAGGGCAAGCGCGTGGCCACCACGCGCGGCTCCAACAACGACAAGGTCGTCACGCAGGGCGCCAAGGGCGCGCAGATCGTGCGCTTCGACGACGACGCCACGCTGGTCACCGCCGCGGTGAGCGGGCAGGCGGACATCATCGCCACCTCGCCCGCCATCGTGAACACGGTCCTGGCGAAATCGCCGCAGAAGGACCTGGTGCAGAAGTTCGTCATGCAGAAGGTGCCGCTCGGCGTCGGCCTGCGCAAGAACGAGCCCGAGCTGAAGGCCTGGATCAACGACTGGATCACCAAGAACACCGAGAACGGCAAGCTCGTGGCGATCTACAAGAAGTACCACGGCGGCAACTGAGCCAGCGGCCCATTCCACCGACCCACCCACCCCTCTTTTTCCTGCATTGCGAGCCCCCATGCTGACCGTCATCTGTGAAACCCCTGGCACCCTGCGCGCCGTGGAGCGCGAACGCCCCGTGCGCGGAGAGGGCGAAGTGCTGCTGCGCGTCAAGCGCGTGGGCGTGTGCGGCACCGACCTGCACATCTACACGGGCAACCAGCCGTTCCTGCAGTACCCGCGGGTGATGGGGCACGAACTGTCGGGCGTGGTGGAAGAGGCCGTGCCTGGCGGGCGGCTGGCGGTGGGCGACGTGGTCTACGTCATGCCCTACCTGTCGTGCGGCACCTGCGTGGCCTGCCGGCAGGGCAAGACCAACTGCTGCGTCAACATCCAGGTGCTGGGCGTGCACCGCGACGGCGCTTTCACCGAGGTGCTTTCGCTGCCCGAGGCCTTCGTGCACCGCGCCGAGGGCGCCACGCTGGATCAGGCCGCGATGATCGAGTTCCTCGCCATCGGCGCGCACGCCGTGCGCCGGGGCGACGTGCAGCCCGGCCAGCGCGTGCTGGTGGTGGGGGCCGGCCCGATCGGCATGGCCGCCATGATCTTCGCGAAGTTGCGCGGCGCCGAGGTGACGGCCATCGACGGCCGGCAGGACCGCGTGGCCTTTTGCCAGCGCGAGCTGGGCGTGGCCCATGCCGTGGCGCTGGGCGAGGGCGACGAGGCGCAGTTGTCCGCCGCCACGGGCGGCGAGTTCTACGACCAGGTGTTCGATGCCACGGGCAATGCCAAGGCCATCGAGCGCGGCTTCGGCTTCGTGGCGCACGGTGGCAAGTACGTGCTGATCTCGGTGGTGCGCGACACCATCACCTTCTCCGACCCCGAATTCCACAAGCGCGAGACCACGCTGCTGGGCAGCCGCAACGCCACCACCGAAGACTTCGAGACCGTGCTGGCCGCCATGCGCGCGGGCCAGGTGCCCACGGCGGCGCTCAACACGCACCGCATGGCCCTGGCCGACGTGCCGGCCGATTTCGCGCGGCTGCTGGACCCCGCCCAGGGCGTGGTCAAGGCCCTGGTGGAAGTCTGAGGAACGCGCCGCCATGGTCCAACCCATCCTCCAGTTCGGCACCAGCCGGTTCCTGCAGGCGCACGTCGATCTGTTCGTGTCCGAGGCGCTCGCGGGCGCTCCCGGCGCGGGCGATGCGTTGGGCGGCATCACCGTGGTGCAGACCACCGACCGCG
>NZ_BAAJYS010000087.1:0-13993 GCF_057543315.1 Acidovorax sp. KPB24-07 | reverse complement strand
AAAAACGCCGAGCCGTAGCGCACGCTGTTGCGCAGCCAGGGCGTCTCCTGGCCCACGCCCACGTTGCGCTCCAGCAGCTGCCACACGTAGGGCATGACGATCACCGAGCTGAACGCTGCGAAGATGCCGCCGCCCACCACCACCGTGAACACCGTCACCTTGATGCGCGCCTTCCAGAACGGCAGGCCGCGCTCGATGCCGTACGAGCGGTTGAGCGCCGTGCGCACCGCCTGCATGCCCGACGACGCCGTCCACAGCGTGACCAGAAAGCCGATCGCCAGCAGCGCCTGGTTGCGCTGCGCCAGCACCTGCTGGATCACCGGCTGCATCGCGTCGCGCACCACCGGCGGCGCGTATTCCAGCACGCGCTGGGCCAGGGCCGCCGCGTCCCCCGGCTCGCCCACATAGGCCGCCGTGGCCGACAACAGGATCAGCAGCGGGAACATCGCCAGCACCGACGAGAACGCCATGCTCCCAGCCTGGTTGGCGCTCTGGTGGAGGATGTAGTTGCGGACCGCCAGGGCGATGACGGGCAACCCCGGCACGGACCAGGCGATTTGCCGCACGCGGTGCAGGATGGTCTTCGGTGCCATGCGTTTATCCAACTCTGCATCCTTCTTCGTTCCGCCGATGATCGCGCTTGTGTGAAACCAACCCATCGACACGCGAAGCGCCAGGAGTCCCAGCGGGCTTGGTGCCGCACCCGCTGACTGTCGCCCAAGCCACGCAGGCCCTCTGTAGGACTCGAAGAACACCCGAAGCCGCCCAAGGGGGACCGCCGCACCACGATGCCAGCGCCGCTGGCTGCAGCGCGCAAGCCCTTGGACAGCCTGCACAGGTTACAGATGCATCCAGTGGTGACCGATCCAATATTCCGAACAGCGGAAAGATAGACTGCGCGCGGTCGTTCGCGGAGAAGTCCGGACGACCGGGTTCATTCAATCAATACAACGGAGGAATTTCATGAAACGATTTCTGTGGGGCCTGGGAATGGCCCTGGCGTTGGTCGCCCCCGGGGCGCAGGCGCATGGGAGCGCAGCAGCAGAACCATCAGCAGCAGACGGCCGCTGGACCCGGCTGGTCACCACGGGCGAGGGGCCGTCCGTGCGCTCGACGCCCGCCGTGGCGCCGGTCCTCGGGTCCATCTACCTGTTCGGCGGGGTCAAGGACGACTTCGCCAGCGGCGAGAACACGTTCTACGACGACCTGTACCGCTTCGACCCCCGCCTGGCCCGATGGACGCCGCTGTCGCCCTCCGGCGCCAAGCCGCCGGCCCGGGCCTTCGCCGCGAGTGCCGCCGTGCCGGCGCGGCACTGGATGCTGGTGTTCGGCGGCGCCAACTACAGCGCCGACCTCTCTTCGCTCACGTTCTTCGACGACCTGTGGGCCTACAGCGCCCTGCTGAACCGCTGGACGCAGTTGCAGCCCGGCAATCCGGGGCCTTCGGCCCGATCGCGCCCCGCCATGTGGGTGGATGGCGAGAAGGTCTATGTGTTCGGCGGCATCCAGACCGACTTCCACACCCTGAACGACCTGTGGGCCTTCGACCTGCGCACCAACCTGTGGACCCAGATCATCGCCAATGGCGACGCGAACTCGCCGACCTCGCGCCATGAGGCCGCGGTGGCCGGGCGCGCATGGGACGGGCAGTTGACGCTGTACGGCGGGCAATTCAGCAACAGCGACGGCTTCGTCTCGTTGAACGACACCTGGCGCTTCGACCTCGCCACCCACCAGTGGCAGAACATCACGCCCGCCGAAGCCGACAAAAACGTCGATGCGCCCCGCCACCAGGGATCGACCGTGCAGATCGGCCACGCGCTGCTGATGGCCGGAGGCGACCTGCCGGGGGGCAGTTCCGGCTGCGGCGCCGCATTCCCGCAGAACGCCACGTCCGAACTGTGGCGCTTCAACCTGCACGACCGCACATGGCGCCTGCTGACCCCGGGCGGCGACGCTTTCCCGGCGATCAAACGCACCAATGCGGCCGCGGTGGGCGGGGTGATGTATGTGTTCTCAGGCTTTGGGTTCTCGTGCCAGAACGATGAGGGCGGGCAGGTTTGGAACCCTGACGTTTACGCGTTCCGGCCCCGCTGACCGGGGGCGCCCGTGGGTTGCGCAAGGCAGCCTGCGGGCGCCGGTCAGGACGCGCAGACATGAACAGGATTCGATGGGTAGTCGTCTCTCTGCTCTGACGCTTGATGTCCCCAGACGGGCAATGGAAATCCATCGGATCAAGGTGAGCACCGACGAACAGACGGGCGCTGTAATCGACCCAGAGCGTGCACTTGTCAAGTCAACTTGAAGGTCGACTATGCAGCGGTTGCTGCCCATCGCCAGCGGCGTCCGTCTTCACGCTGATGGTCACAAAGCAGAAGTTGTGTCACGAAATGGGCAGCCGGTTGAGTGACTGGTGTGCGAGGCACTGCCGTCATCGAACCTAAAAAGCCCCGTCTTGTGCCAGACGAACGACTGCTTTTTGACACCACTCCGTTGCAGCACCATGGCGCGCGCATGTCTCAACGACACCACTGGATCTGATCGCGCGGAATTTTCACTCGAACGAGCCCCACCTGCTGTTACAACTCTTGTCAGACGATCCACTGACAAGCGCACCCATGCACCTAGAAGATGACAGCCCCGGCCATCACCTGCAACGATCAGACTTCATTCGACGGCTTGTTCAGGCATCACCACCATCCATGGCCCCGGCGAATCAGGGACCATCCATTCCCCGGCGAATCGTGCAGTACTGGCATGACCTGCAGGCGCTGCCGGCTGACGTACAGGAGTGTATGGATTCTTGGTCGAGGTGGGGATCAAGCGGATTCGAGTACCGTGTCTTCGATGCGCGCAGCGCGGCTCGCTTCATCGAACAATCGCTGGGAAAAGACTATCTGCGGGCGTTCATGCGCTGCTACCACCCCGCGATGCAGGCCGACTACTTCCGGTTGTGCTATCTCGGCATCAATGGCGGAATGTATGTTGATGCTGACGACGTGTGCATTTCCAAGGACATCTCGGAGCTATTCGTGGGAAGCGGGGTTAAGGTTCAGCCACTTTGCTACGACATCGCATCGGACTCGATGGTTCAGAGCGAGGTCTTCCTGCAAGCGGGAGCAACCGGGAAGGTTGGATTTTCTACGTCAACAACAACCCATTGATCGCTTTCGAGGGAGACCCAATCGTCAGCCGAGCACTTGAGAGTGCAACCCTGCGCTTGAACGTCGCAGCTGAGGGTGAGCTGCCGGAGATCCAATCGACTACCGGCCCGGGCATCCTGTCGCGCATCATCTTCGAGCTGGGCGCGCGATGCCCTGATGAGCACCGGGTGACCATACTGCGCAACTGGGACTCGATCGGCATTGCCAAGTGGCCTCTGGGCTATCGTGCCGACGGGAGAAACTGGCGAATATCCAATGGGAAGCGCTTCGCCTTTGATGGGGAGGGGGCGCCATGAACCTTTTCGAGCCACTGAGAGGTATCCGCCACCTGTTGCACGCCATGTTTTTTCGCTTGCGCGTACTGTTGCCGAACCAGAAGGCCGTCGCATTCGGCCCCGTGGGCGGTGGCTACCCGAGCAGGATCAGCGACATCTATGTGATCAATCTTGATCGGCAGCCACAGCGGCTGGTGGCTGTTGCCCGGGAACTGGATCGGATCGTGGATTGCACGGGGCAACCATTGTCAAAGCGACTCATCCGGCACGCAGCCTGCGATGCGCGGGCCCTCCCGGCCGCGACGTTTGCTGGTGTCGATGTCGAGCCTTACTACACGCTTGCGGATCAACTGTCCGTCGACCCGTACCCGCAAGTGCTACCGAACACGTTTGATCTGACTCACCCGATCCGAATGAGCAATGCAGAAATTGCAGTGGCCCAATCGCACATTGATATCTGGAAGAGGATTGCCAGTTCTGAGGCGCCATACGCGCTGGTGCTGGAGGATGACGTTTGGTTCGAACAAGGCTTTGGCAGCCTTGTCGACACAGCGTGGGAGGAGATGCGGGGTCGTGATGGGACCGATCCTGACTTTGACGTGCTCTACCTGTCCTTCAAAGAGGTGAAGCACGGTGCTCCCAAGATTGCGCTCTCGCGCAGCGTCTTTCGACCGGAGCGCGGGCTTTGGTATCTCTCGGGGTATGTGCTGTCCAAGCGCGGCGCCCAGCGGCTCCTTGCACGTATGCCGTGCCGCGGACCGGTCGACCTTTGGATCAATCAGCAGTTCCCAGTGATAGACGTGCGTGCGCTGCGCCGCTCTGTCATCCCTCAGCGCGTCGATTTGCTGTCCACGAACTCCTACTCGATTCTCCCCGTCCTAAGCCAGATCGGGATTCTTTCCGATGCAACGCCTGGTACGTTCCATCAGCGTCCGACAGAAACACCGGTGTTCGCCTTCGGCTCTCGGAACGCGGGCCTATCCTCGCTGGCTATGGCCTTGTCGATGCTGGGCTATCGCTGCTGCAGCGACTTGGACGACCTCCCGCCTGTGGAGCGAGGCCGCTTGCTTCGAGGTCAGCGTGGACGCGTTTTTGATGCCTACGTCAATGTCGCGGCACTTGAGCCCCACATCGCGCAGCTCAAGGAGAGGTATCCCGGAGCGAAGTTCATCATCGTCGGCGAGATCCCCGAGAACTTGCCACTGCCCCCTGAGGGCATCTTGCACCAGCGTGCCGCTCCAGAGGGCTGGACGGTGCTGTGTGAGTACCTGCGCATGCCGCCACCAAGCGCTAGCTATCCGTGCGCTGCGGAGCGAGGGGTTCGTCGTCTTAGCCCTCCTGCGGCCGCAAGTGAAAGACTGGCAAGAGGCAAGCGGCTGGAACACGATGCTTCGCCATGGGTTGCCCCTCCATCGCGCCATTGGCATGGTATCGACGTGGAGCTACGCGAGCCGGGGCCGAGGTCGGTGGCATCACGAGCCCGGTTTGACGACCACTTGAGCGAACTTGACGCGTTTCGTTGGCTGCCGCGCGACGATACGTTCCCCGGGAACCTCGCACTCTTCAGACCTGGCAACGTGCGCGTTCGGCCTTATGGCGGTTTAGAGCTGGTGGTCGCAAATGCGTCGCTTGGTGTTCGTGATCTAAGCGCGGGCGCTGTTTCCAGCCGAGGCCGGTTCCTATATGGACGTTTTGAGGCAACTCTGCGAGCGACCAACGTTCCTGGCTTGGTCTCGGGCTTCTTCCTCCACCGAGATCTTCCGCGCCAGGAGATCGATGTGGAGATCACGGGTAACCGTCCAGACCAGATGCTGACCAATGTCTTCTTCAACCCAGGCTGCGATGGTGCAAAGTTTGACTACGGTTACCGGGGGACGCCGTTTGCCATCCAGCTCGGGTTCGACGCCTCTGAGGCGTTCCACACCTACGCAATTGAGTGGGCGCCTGACCAGATCCGATGGTTCGTCGACGATCGCCTTATGCATCGGAGAGTGATCTGGGACCCTACGCCGATTCCAGATCTGCCCATGACGCTGCATGTCAATACGTGGCCGACACGTTCCGAGGAGCTTGCAGGACGACTTGTGCGCGAGTCTTTGCCGGCTGTCGCTGCGATTCGGCGAATCGCGGTGGATGCGAACAGCGCCGAAGCGCAGGGCGATGCCATCTCGGTCAGGAAAGACTTGGTGCGGCTGGTAGATAAGGCGCAAGAAGGTAAGCCGCCGTCTAAGCGAGATGGATCTGCTCATTGGGACGTGTGAGAGATGAAACCTATTGATCAAGCATGGTCGGGGACGCTAACGCACTGATGGTTTGCTCCATGTGGAGGTATCACGGCCTGGGGGAGGCCTCTCGGCGCACTTTGACTTCCCAGAGAGGCGCTTTCAGCGGCGGATATACGGTCAGGTCAACGGTATGGCTTGTCATGGCCGAGAACGGGTGTTGCCAGGCTACCCCACAAGCGGGAAGTTGGCCAGAAGTGCGATGCGTAGAAGGCCAGCTTCGCTGCGGCTCCTCGTACTCACACTGTCAGCCAGTAGCGGCCTTCCTGGGCGTCTGCTTACAGACACTTCGTCGCGCGGGACACCTACGGTAAGCCATCGCTGTTGTCGCGGCAGCAATCTCGGCTAGCTGCGGGCGCAACGCACTAAATGTCTGCCAAGTACGCGGCGCACCCACGTGTCGCCAGTTCATGTGCCGCTGGTCCAGCAGCATTGCCGCTCTCCGCAGGCAACGGCTGGCACAAGTGACCCCCGTCCAGGCAGGGCGCGCTGGTGTGGACGACCTCGCTCCTTGCGGGTGTGCGGCAGTCGGCTGCCTGTACGGCGCTCTCGCCATCGCTGCCACGCTACGATAGTTTACAAATAGACACTGGCATCCCAGCGAGCAAGAAGGTCAAAGCCATGCACATATCCAAACTCAAGCTGGTCAACCACCGGAACTTCAAGAACACCAGTCTGACGTTTCAGCGCGGCGTCAACACCATCATCGGGGAGAACGGCGCGGGCAAGTCCAATATCCTCCGCGCCATCCGGCTGCTGCTGGACGACAACATGGTTCGCGCAGCTTATCGACTGGAAGAGTCCGATTTCAGCCGTGCGCTGGATCAATGGCAGGGCCACTGGATCATCATCAGCATGGAGTTCGAGGACCTCAGCCCCGATGAGGCGGTTCAGGCGCTGTTCTTGCACGGCACAGCCGAAGTCCACGCTGGACCGATTTTCAAGGCCACCTACAACCTGTTCTTCCGTCCCAAGAAGGAGATCCGGCTGAAGCTAGCGGCCCTCGACGACTTTGACTATGCGGAGTTGAAGGCAATTCGGGATGGCATCACCATCGACGACTACGAGACCATCTTCACCGGCCGAAGCAGCGCTGATTTTGGTGATCCGGCCACTTATCAACGGATCGTCGGAAACTTCGACTTTTGTTCATTCTCTGACGAAACCGAGTTCCCTGAGATTGGGGCCAAGGTGCCAGGATTTCTGTCCGTCACCAAGGAAGTGTCACTCACCTTCATCCAGGCGCTTCGCGACGTCGTGGCCGAGTTTCACAACAACCGCACCAATCCGCTGCTCACCCTACTCAAAAGCAAGAGCGGCGAGATCGACGCGGCGGCCCTGCTCCCCATCATGGACAAGGTAAGAGATCTGAATGGCGCCATCGAAGGGCTCGGAGACGTGCAGGCGGTTCGCAGGCACATCCGCGAGACCATCAAAGACACTGCCGGCGAAACCTACTCCCCGACGTCGCTGTCGATCCGGTCGGACCTGCCTGAGGAGGCGGAGCAGCTGTTTCAGTCGCTGCGTCTGTTCGTCGGGGAATCGGAGGACGGGTATGAAGGGACGATCAACGAGCTTAGCCTTGGCGGCGCGAACCTGATCTACCTAACCCTCAAACTGCTGGAGTTCAAGTACCAGCGAGAGAAAATGGCGATTGCGAACTTCTTGCTCATCGAAGAGCCCGAAGCGCATATCCACACCCATATCCAGAAGACGCTGTTCGATCGCATTGCTTACGAGGATGCACAAGTCATCTACACGACGCACTCCACGCACATCTCCGAGGTGAGCAATGTGAGCAACGTCAACATCCTGGGTCGACGCGGCGCGTTCTGTGAGGCCTACCAGCCGGCGACCGGACTGGATCCAGCTCAGGTGACGAGCATCCAGAGATACCTGGGCGCAGTGCGGAGCAACCTGCTGTTCGCCAAGAGCGTGATCCTGGTGGAGGGGGACGCGGAAGAGATCTTGATCCCTGCGCTTGTGAAGCAGGTCTTGGGCCTGAGCGTGGACGAGTTGGGACTTAGCGTCATCAACATTCGAAGCACCGGGTTCAAGAACGTCGCGGTCCTGTTCCACGACATCCGGATCCGCAAGCGGTGCGCAATCGTCACGGACCTGGACACGATCTTCTTCGACACCACGCCGAACCCGGCGGACGGCGACGCCTGGGCTGCCAGGAAGCGCAAAGCGATCGGCTCACAAACGGCCGGGGCGCAGCGGAAGATCGACTTGGACACATTTGGCGTGGGCAACGGCTGGGTGCGGAGCTTCTACGCCACGCATACCTTCGAGGTGGATTTTGTAGGGGCGGGCAACCACGAAGCGATCGTGCGCAGCGTCGACAAGGTCTACAAGGCGCCAGCGACGATCGCGCAGGCAACGACCGAGCTTCGGTCGGGCCTCCTTCATCAGAGTGGCTTCCGCACCCTGACGATGGCTGAGCAGGAAGGCAAGGGATGGTTCGCGGTCTTGCTTGCCCAAACTCTGGATCACCAAGTCGTGGTGCCGCCCTACATCCGAGAGGCGGTGCTGTTCGCGCATGGAGCGTTCTCGCGCCCGCTGATCATTCGAATTCTCCACCACCGGATGAGATGCCTGTGGCGCATTGATGTCGCCTCGCATGCTCGTCTAAACGCGTTTGCCTTGGAACTTGAGCAGTTCCATGACCGGAAGATCGATCTGCCTGCACTTCGCGCGGCGGCCGCAACGGCGTTGCCGGGAGACGTGGTCCATGCCTTCCTGGCCGGGATGACCTGATGTTTGTCTGGGATGCTACAGAGCTCAATCCCGAGCAAGCGGTCGCAGTCGAAGAGCCATCGAGCGTTTTCCTGGTCGCCTGCCCGGGCAGCGGAAAAACGCGCACACTGACCTACAAGATCGCGTATGAGCTGTCCCAGCGCACGGACAAGCGTATCGTCGTGGCCATCACCTACACCCACCGGGCCGCTGACGAGATCCAGGAGCGAATCGAAGCCCTTGGCGTCGACACCTCCGCCTTGTGGATCGGAACCATTCACTCGTTCTGTCTCGAATGGATCATCAAGCCCTACGGAATCTATGTCCCGGAGCTGGCTCGTGGGTACACGGTCTTGGACCGGCACGACCGCGAAAAGATGCTCGAGCGACTGTGCGCACCGTACCGCGGCGTGACCTTGTGGGACTGCGACTATTACTTCGAAGAGGATGGTTACCGGCTGGGATGCGCCGACACGCGAAAGCACGACAGCATCCATCAGGTCCTGGCAGCCTACTTTCGAGAACTGGCGGACATGAGACGCATCGATTTCGAGTTGATCCTCTGGTACTCCCAGGTGCTGATCCGGAATCAGCCGCAAATCGCGGCGCTGCTATCGCAAGTCTTTTCCTATGTCCTCGTCGATGAGTACCAGGATACGAAGCAGATCCAGTACAACCTAGTGGGGGCCATCCTTCGGGCGGGCGCTGGCAGCACCAAGACGTTCATCGTGGGCGATCCCAACCAGGCGATCTATGGCTCGCTTGGCGGTTATGCCATTTCGGTGTCGGATTTTCGCGCACTCACGAGCATCCCCATTCGGGAGATGGCGCTGCGATTGAACTACCGCTCAAGCGCGCGGATCATCGGGCACTTCTCCAACTTCAATGTGCATGCTACCGACATCGAGGGTGCGGGCAAGATGGTCGGCTTTCCCAGCCACATCTCCTACAACCGACTCGTTGCGCACGACGACCTTCATGATGAACTGGTCAGGCTCATTCAAAAGAGCTTAGCCGAAGGGCATGCACCCGAAGAGATTTGCGTGTTGGCGCCTTGGTGGATCTTGCTGGCGTCAACCACCCGAAAACTGGTGGCACTGCTCCCCGACCAGCAGTTCGACGGTCCGGGCTTGGTGCCGTTCAGCAATGATCCCGACAACTTTTGGTTCAAGCTCTCCAAGATCTTGCTGACGGAGTCGTCGCCCCAAATGCTGGTGCGACGCATGAGATGGGCCAGGGACGTCATTGCCGACCTGCGAGACTTCGGCGTCGACACGTCCAGGATCACGCAGCGATCGCTGCTGCGGGAGTCCAACTCCCTCGCCATTACCGAAACAGACGGCTTGGCGTATCTGGACCAAGCGTTCGTCGCGTTGCTCGATCGCCTGGGGATCGAGCTGCGTGCTTTCCCCGCGCTGGTGGAGCATCGCGAGGCATTCTTTGCGAGTTCCCAGGCACGGCTGGAGAGGCTGCTGAACTCCGGCGCCGGCTACATCACCGATCTGTCGTTCTTCAAGAAGGTGTTCCGTGAACGGACTGGGATCACCGTGTCGACGATTCACGGGGTCAAGGGCGCGGAGTTTGACGTAGTCATCGCATTCGGTCTTCTCCAGGGCATGGTGCCCCACTTCAGCGATTCCGACGGTGATGTTGCAGCCAGCAAGCTGCTGTACGTCCTGGCCTCGCGCGCTCGAAAGCACTTGCACCTCATCTCGGAGGCCGGTCGCTCATGCGGAAGATATGGGAGCTACGAGCCCACCGAGGTTCTGGCCCGCTGTGAGTTCGATTACAACGGGTAGTGAGGGCGGCGCAGCTACCGCAAGAGCGGTTTAGTCCTGTGTCCATTACCTAAGGCACCTGGCTTCGCGCCAGCGAGATGATTGGCCCAAAGGTCAGCCAACGGCTGCAATCGGGGATGCGCCTTGGCGGTACAAACGGCAGCATCGGGTCGGGAGCTCCTGCACCGTCCTTATCAGAACCGTCGATCATGGTCTGCCCACCTGTATCGAGCATCAAGTGACAGGTCTTGGGGGTACACCGGTCATACGACCTTCTACCCACAGAATGACCGGTGAAGAACGCCGTCGCCGCTTGGGTCACATCTATCGAATGGCTCTGTTCAGCCTAAAGCGGCTCATGCATCTCTCCCCATATCACGCTGCAGGCTTGGCCGCGCTCAATCCTTGAGGCTCACCCCTAGATTGCCCAGCTTTTTTGCATACGAGTCCCTGCGTTTTGCTGCCTTTGCAGCGGTTTCAGAGGCGGCTTGGACCGCCTTGGGGCCCTTAGCCGCAGCAGCTTTGATCAATCCGAACTTGTGAGTGGCATCTGCCTCGGCCCGCTTGAAAGTGGCGATGAGTTCAGCATGGGCAACGGATGGATTCACAGGTACTCCATATCGATCAGCGGCGTCACCCTTGAATTTGGACGTCGGTGCGAAGCAAGGCGGTTCTCAATTCGCGATTAGCAGGTTTTGAAACATCCACTTTTTGAACAGCCAGGTCGAACGGTGAGCCTGGCTTGATGCTGGTTGGCAGTATCTTTTTTGCTGGATTCTTGGCGGGGTACGTGCCCTGACCGGGACACATGCGAACGGAAAACCCGAATTCCTCGAGTGCACCTTTCGCATACAACTCCGCTAATTGTTGAAACGTGACGAAGGTCGAACGTTTGACGTCTTTGAATCCTGGCCGACTGACGTCACGAACGATCTCGAATTTACCCAGCGAATCTCGCTGTGTATCGGTAAACGGATGGAGCAAGAAAGTCTGACGAACCCCATTTTTGGATACCAGGGTGTGCTCGACGGCTATATCGGTTAACAGCATATTTTTCTCGCCCTTCAAGCTGCAGTTGCACAGCACATCATTCGCCATCCCACCCAAAGTCGCAGACCGTGTTTTCACGCCACACCACGCCAATGGGAACCAATCGCTTGGGGTCTAAAACTGCCTGCCAATGGGGGATTGGGTAAAAGTCCGAAATTGGCCTGAACTGCCGTTCAGCCGAAAGAGAGCATGCCGGCCGATAGATGTCTGATGCGAGACGCTCATCGCGAGCGTTCAGGGCAACGGACTGGCCGAACTCCACCACTGCAATATGCATCTGCGGCAAAGCTCTGTCCAAGAAGCGCTATTTCGGTCTTGTTGAAATCAAGGAATCGAGAGCGCCACTAGACAGGCCTGCATTTTTCCGAGCGCTGGCCGACGCCCGCAAACGTCGGCCAAGCTTGAAAAACCGACGCGTGCCGGTTTAAACGTTGAACAGGAAGTTCATCACGTCGCCATCCTTGACGACGTATTCCTTGCCTTCCGCGCGCATCTTGCCCGCGTCCTTGGCGCCCTGTTCGCCCTTGAAGGCGATGAAGTCCTCGAAGGCGATCGTCTGCGCACGGATGAAGCCGCGCTCGAAGTCGCCGTGGATCACGCCGGCGGCCTGCGGGGCGGTGTCGCCCACGTGGATGGTCCAGGCGCGCACTTCCTTCACGCCGGCCGTGAAGTAGGTCTGCAGGCCCAGCAGGTTGAAGCCGGCGCGGATCAGGCGGTTCAGGCCCGGTTCGGCCTGGCCCATCTCGGCCAGGAACATGTCGCGGTCCTCGTCGCTCATTTCGGACATTTCCGCTTCCATCTTGGCGCAGATGGCCACGACGGGCGCGTTCTGGGCGGCGGCGTATTCCTTGAGGCGCTCCAGCAGCGGGTTGTTCTCGAAGCCGTCTTCGCTCACGTTGCCCACGAACATGGCGGGCTTGGCGGTGATGAGGCAGAAGGGCTTGAGCAGCGGCGCGTCTTCCTTGCTCAAGGGCACGGTGCGCGCGGGCTTGCCCTGGTCGAGCGCGGCCTGGATGGGCGTGAGCAGGGACACCAGCTTGGCGGCTTCCTTGTCGTTGCCCGACTTGGCGGCCTTGCTGTAGCGGTTGAGCGCCTTTTCCACCGTGGCGAGGTCGGCCAGGCACAGTTCGGTCTGGATGACTTCGATGTCGGAGATCGGGTCCACGCGGCCGGCCACGTGGATGACGTTGTCGTCCTCGAAGCAGCGCACCACGTTCACGATGGCGTCGGTCTCGCGGATGTGCGCGAGGAACTGGTTGCCCAGGCCTTCGCCCTGGCTGGCGCCAGCCACGAGGCCCGCGATGTCCACGAACTCGACGATGGCCGGCACGATGCGCTCGGGCGTGATGATGCCGGCGAGTTGCTGCAGGCGGGGATCGGGCACTTCCACCACGCCCGTGTTGGGCTCGATGGTGCAGAACGGATAGTTCTCGGCGGCGATGCCGGCCTTGGTCAGCGCGTTGAAGAGGGTGGACTTGCCCACATTGGGCAGGCCCACGATGCCGCATTTCAGGCTCATGGCAGGGCTTTCAGGTGTTCGGGAGACAAACCCGCGATTTTACGGGGTGGGCCCGGGGCCCTGGCGGCCACGCCGATCCCGGCCCTTTGCGAGCGGGCGATTCAGTCGAAGCGCAGATCGGCCGCGACGGGCTGGCCCACGCGCAGCATGCGGCCCGCGCCTTCGCGCACGATGGCGTTCATGCCGAAGGTGACGGCACCGCCCAGCCGGCGGTCGTGGCGGTAGGTGCGCATCATGTCGCTCACCTCGGGGCTGCTGGCGGCGGTGGCCGGGTCGATGTCCGGGATGGGGCAGCGCGCGCAGGGCTTGGTGGGCTGCAGGTGCACTTCCTCGCCCTCCCCGGTGCCGATGTAGAGCCGGTCGATGCGGTCCTCGTCGTGCGCGTGCAGTCCATCGACCACGATGTTGGGGCGAAAGCGCTCCATGCCCACGGCCGCGTGGCCGGCGGCCCGCAGCCGCTCGTTCAGCCCGTCCAGCGACGCCTGGCTGGCCAGCAGCAGCGGAAACCCGTCGGAAAAGAGGTTGGGCACCTCCAGGCCGTCGGTCCACTTGGGGCTGGACAGCCGGCGGTGCTCGGGGTCGAAGCGCACCATGCGGCAGGGCTGGCCCAGGAAGTCGGTGAACCATTGGGCGGCCAGCGGGCCCATGTCCCAGGCGGGCACGGTATCGTCCCACAGCCGCACCGTGGCCGGGCCTTCCACCTGGTCGATCGCCACGTGCAGCGCCAGCATGCTGGGGGCGCGCAGCACCATCTCATGCACCTTGAGCTGGGGCCGGACCAGGGCCATGCGCGGCAGCGTGCGCTGGGTGAGGAAGTGGCCGGCCGCGTCCACGACCATCCAGGCGCGGTCCAGGTCCAGCCCGGTGTCGGTGAGCAGCGCCTGGCGCACTTCGATGCCGGCGCAGGATTTGACGGGGTGGACGAACAGGCGCGCGATGGTGCCGGCAAGGTCGTGGTCAGGGCGGAAAGTCACGGGAAAAAAGCTCCAGGGGCGCGGGCGCGAAACCCATCGGTGAAAGCAGGATTGTGCCCGCCCGTGCCGCCTTGGCCGGCTCCTACAATGCCCGGCATGGCCCAAACCTTTGATGTATGTATCCGTGGCGCTGGCGTCGTGGGCCGCACCCTGGCCCTGCTGCTGGCCCGCGAACGGCTCCGCGTGGCCCTGGTCGGCACGCCCGCCCCCCC
>NZ_BAAJYS010000086.1:0-14326 GCF_057543315.1 Acidovorax sp. KPB24-07 | reverse complement strand
GCCAGCACGGCCGTGCAGACCCGCGGCCGCCGCGGCGCGGATGGCTCGCGCCAGGCCCAGGGCCCGGACGAAGTGCCGCCGCAGACCCGCCGCGAGGCCGTCAAGGAATCGGTGCAGAACTCGGTGCACAACGCCGTCGACATGGCCATCCAGGCCGCTGTGCAAGCCGCCCTGTACACGCTGCTGCCCAAGCTGGGGCTCGACCAGAACAGCGCGCTGGCAGCGCTCGGCCAGGGCGTGCTCGAGGACACGCTGTCCAACGTGAGCAGCCCGCGCAACGCGACGGGCCTGAAGTCGGGCAGCCGCCAGGTGGCCTCGGACCTCAAGCAAGGCCTGCAGAACTCCATCCAGGAAAAGCTGCTCGGCGTGGCGGACCAGGCCATCCAGGGCATCGTCGATCAGGTCATGGCCAAGGGCCTGCAGGGCCTGCAACCGACGGGCGGCGCATCGTCGCCGAGCGCTGGCGGCGTGGGCAGCCAGCTGGGCTCGGACCTGCGTGCCGGCATCCAGGACCGCATCCAGTCCGTGGTGAAGGACGTGATCAGCGGCGTGATGCAGTCGGTGATCGACACCGCCAACCAGGGGGTGGCCGCGGGCCTGTCCCTCGGCAAGGGCCTGCCGCAACTGCCACAGCTGCCCCAGCTGCCCGCCAGCACCACCGAAACCCGCGTGTCGATCGACATGCACATGCACATCCGCGCCTGACGCGGACGCTTCTTCCTCCATTCTTTTGAAAGGCAATGACCATGGACGACTCCAATGTTCACGAAGATCCCATCGCCGCCTTGGCCGTCTCCCTGGTCAACGCCATCCGCGAGAACCAGCTGGACGAAGCGGAAACCATGCTGGAGGAGCTGAATGCGCTCAGCCCGGACACCGAGGAGTACCTGATCTTTCCGGTGCTCATCGCGATCCAGCGGGGCTACACGCAAGAGGCCCTTCAGTACCTGAACACGCTGGGCGAGGACACCGCCCCGGAACTCAAGGCCCTGTGCCTGAACATCCTGGGCGACCCGACCTGGCACTACCACGCACAAAGCTGCCTGGAAAGCGGCGACGAGCACGTGCGCAAATCCATGCGCGAACTGCTCCAGCTGGAGCCCGAGATCGCTGGCGATCTCGCATAGGGCCGCCGCCATGCTGAAGCTCACTCCCCAGGCCGACCTGGGCGTGTTCTACGACGCGGATTCAGCCCGCTACGCGGCGGGCTGCGCCCAGGACTACACGCAGACGGTCACCCGCGACGCCTTCGCCGCGTTCTACGCCGAATGCCCATCCATCGGCTTCGAGTCCGATGGCGCGCCGATCGGCGGCATCCTGTTCGATGGAGAACAGGCCCACATCGCGGTGCTGCCGCGTTACCACGGCCTCTGGGCCCTGCTGCTCAAGCCGGCGCTGCAGTGGCTGTTTTCGCTGAAAGCCGAGATTCTGGTCGCGGTGGAGAACGACAACCACCGCTGCCTGCGCTTCATGGAGCGCCATGGCTGGCAGCGGATCGAAGCCCGCGGCGACGACATCATCTACCGCATCACGCCGCAGGGCGGCCTGCGCAAGACCGAGTACCCGCGCCCCCACCGCAATGGCGCGCCAGCCGCGCGCGCGGCGGGTCCCGCCTTCTTCGGAGCATCGCCATGCCTTCACCCTCAATGAGCGCCGCCGACAGGCAGCCGCCCCAGGCCTGGGGCGCTGGAGCGCACCGGATCGTTCCCCATGACGGCGCGGGCGTCGCCTGCGGCTCGTGTCCATGGTCCAGCCTCCCATTCTTCTGGATGACGGATTCCCCCGCTCTTCCGGGCTCTGGGTGTCCAGCAACCTGTTGCTGCCCGGTTGCGAAAGCGCTTTGACGCAGCGGCACATGGCCGTGCAGGGCCTGCTGGTGCGGCTGGAGGCGCTGGCAGGCCAGGAGGGGCGGGAATTGAACCGCACCCTTCGCCTGTTCTCGGACAACCGGCTTTCGCAGGTGCACGCCAACAGCGCGGACTTCGAGCGCCTGAGCGCTCCCAGCGGCCTGTCGGGCCCAGCCGTGCCCCCCGTCTGCGGCGACGCGATCGCGTGCATCGACGAAGAGCGCGAATGGCTGCTGGTCGACGCCCAGAAAGGCTTTCACCCCGGAGGCATGGCCCCTTCAGCCGCGCTGATCGCCTCGATCGTGCGGCTGGCAGAGGTGCCGGTGCATGCACGCCGCCGGCTGGTGGACGCTGGCGACCCCGCGGGCACGATCGAGGCGGCCAGGCCCCTGGTGCTCGAAGCCGCGCGCGCCCTGGTGCAGCAAGGGCTGGGCGACACGAAGGTCCAGCTGTCGGCGCAGGCCATCGCATTGGCCGAGCATCTGAGCCCGGCCCACCTGATCCAGTGGCTGCTCACCGATGCGGCGCTGCCGTTTCGCGACCAGGCCCTGCCCACCACCTGACCCTGGTGGCCCGGCACCCACCGCAGGGGTTCCGGGCCCCGTGGCAGGCCTGCTGCAGGCCGCATCCGATCCACGCGGCACCGCTGTCAACGCAGTGATTTTCGGGGTCGCGAAGCACAACGTTTTCCCATTCATTCCGTCTCGAACTCCGAGACACCTTTCTCAACCCTGGCAGGGAGCGTGGCCGCAAGCGGTCGCCTCCGTTGTCCAACGAAGGCGGCGTCCATGAACACCACGGTCAACGGCTACACAGCCTCTCTCAGCATCACCATCGGGCGCTCCCAGCCCGGCAAGACGGCGGGCAACACGGCCGCGCAGACCAAGGAGGCCGCGGCAGCCCTGGCGAAATACATGCACCAGAACGGCATCGAAATGCAGACGCCGAATGGGCTCTACGGGCTGGCCCGCAACACCTCGGGCCAAACGCCCGAGGACGTCTCGGAAGCGGCGAATTTCATGCTGACCCACCCGGATGTCTACGCGCTGCTGGACCCTTCCGGCGGTGACGGTACCGCGGACGTCTCCAGTTTCGACTTCGCGGCGCGCGGCGGCTACGACGCGCAACTGCAGGACAGCACGCCAGAGAGCGCGGTCCCCATGAACGAGCAGGCCGCCTCCGGCGCCATCGCGGCCTTCATGCGGCAAAACCATGTGCCCTCCATCGACCCCAACACGCTTTTCCAACTGGCCAAACGGCCCAACAGCGACACCTCGCCCACCGTCTCGGCGGCGGCGAAGTTCATGCTCCAGAACCCCGAGTCCTATCGCCAGATCGAGACGAACGACGGGGGCGCAGCCGACGGCCTGTCGGAATCGGACGACTTCGAGGCGGCCGCACAGGGCGCCCTTTCAGGGCTTTCGTCGCCCCAGCCCACCGGCGGCTCCACGCTGCAGCCCCTGGCCGACCCGGAGCGTGTGGCGCCGGTGGCACCCCGCGCCCAGCAACGGTCCGCCCCTGCCGAGCCGCCCATGGACGCGCGGGATGCCTCCCGCATCCTGGCGGATCACATGCTCCAGGGGAACGCGTCGCCGCTGGCACGCCTGTTCAAGCCCCAGGCGATGACGCCCGAGCGGCTGTATCAGCTGGCCGAGGGCGGAAAAGCCTCGCCCGAGGTGGCGGCGGCTGCGGAATTCATGCTCCAGAACCCCGATGTCTACCGCGCGATTGAGACCCATGACGTCCCTGGCGCGGACGGCAAATCCGGCATCGGCAACCTGCTGGCGGCCGCGCGGGGCGAGGTCCCCGGCGTGGGCGGCCAGGCCTCCAGCGCCCGGGGCGGCGTCCTGCAACTGCTGCGGCAATTGCTGGCGCAGCTCCAGGGCCAGGGCGGTCAGCCGCAGCCGGCGCAGGCCCAGCCGATGAACGGCCAGAGCGCGGCACGCGTCCTGGCCGACCACATGGTGCAGGAAGCCGGTGGCGCGCTCCACCTCTTCGGCAAGCGCTTTCTGCCCAAGACCCAGCCCATGACCCCGGACCGCCTGTACCAGCTGAGCCAGGGACAGGGCCAGGTGGCCGAAGCCGCGAAGTACATGCTCCAGCACCCCGACACCTACCGCGCGATCGAAACGCGCGACGTGCCCGGTGCCGACGGCAAGTCCGGCCTGGGCAACCTGCTGGCCGCCGCCCGCGGCGAGATCCCTGCCGTGAAGGGCGCAACGGACTCCCTGGACAGCCTGCAAAAGCTGCTGCAGCAACTGCTGAAGCTGCTGAAGGCGCACGCGGAGCCAAGCCCACCGCTGGATGGCCAGAGCGCGGCACGCGTCCTGGCTAACCACATGGTGCAGGAAGCCGGTGGCGCGCTCCACCTCTTCGGCAAGCGCTTTCTGCCCAAGACCCAGCCCATGACGCCGGACCGCCTGTACCAGCTGAGCCAGGGACAGGGCCAGGTGGCCGAAGCCGCGAAGTACATGCTCCAGCACCCCGACACCTACCGCGCGATCGAAACGCGCGACGTGCCCGGTGCCGACGGCAAGTCCGGCCTGGGCAACCTGCTGGCCGCCGCCCGCGGCGAGATCCCCGGTGTTCCGGGCCGGGCCGGCGGTTCCGCACAGGCCCTCCTGACACTGCTCCAACTGCTGGTGCAATTGCTCAAGGCCACCTCGAACACCCGGCCGCCACTGGATGGCCAGAGCGCTGCGCACACCCTGGCCGATCTGCTGCTGCAGGAAGGCGGCGCGATGACGCCCGACCGCCTTTACCAGCTGAGCCAGGGCCAAGGCGAGGTCGCCGACGCCGCGAAGTTCATGCTCAAGAACCCCGACGTCTACCGTGCCATCGAGACGCACGACGTGCCAGGCGCCGACGGCAAGTCCGGCCTGGGCAACCTGTTGGCGGCCGCGCGCGGCGAGATCCCTGGCGTCGAAGGCGGCTCGGCGCAACGCACCGCAGGCGCGAGCCGCTCCGTGCTTGATGCGCTGCTGCAACTCCTGCAGTTGCTCACGGGCCAGGGGACCGCGCAGTCCAACGGCGCTTCACGGCCCACCCGGCCCGTGCAGCCATCGCCGCTGGACGGGCAAGGCGCCGCGCGCATCCTGGCCGATCACATGCTGGAATGCCACTCCGGACTGCTGGCGAAGGCCTTCGGCGGCAAGGACATGACACCGGACCGCCTCTACCAGCTCGCCGAGAGCGGCAAGGCACCGCCCCAAGTGGCGGCAGCCGCGAAGTTCATGCTCCAGAACCCCGACACCTACAAGGCCATCGAAACCCACGATGTGCCTGGCGCGGATGGCAGATCGGGTGTCGGCAATCTGCTGGCCGCCGCGCGCGGCGAAGTGCCTGGCGTGGGTGGCACGCCGGCTTCGAGCGCCGGCATTCTCCAGTTGCTGGCCCAGGTGCTTCAGGGCCTTCAGTCCCGTGAGCAGCAGCGCATCGTGCAGATCGAGCTGCGGGTGAGCGTGAGCGTCCAGGTCTCCGTCAAGGCCTGACCGACCCCTCGAAGACGCAATGGGGACGATGGCCTGGGCAATGCCCCAGGCCATCGTCCTTTTTTCTTGCCCGCCGCTGCCGAGCGAACGAAAAAAAAGGGCCGGCGATCATGTCGCGGCCCTCGTGGAAATCAGGGAAATCAGCGGGTGGCGGGATACCTGTCCAGCACCTTGCGCACGTAATCCTGCGTCTCGCGAAAGGGGGAATCTTGTAGCCGTGCCGCACGACCGCCCCCTCGCCCGCGTTGTAAGCAGCCAGGACCAGTTCAGTCTGGCCACTGAACTTGTCGGCCAGAAAGCGCAGATAGCGCACCCCGGTCTCGACATTGACGGCGGGCTTGAACAGGTCGGCGGAGGACGGGGCGCCAAAGCGCGCGGCGGTGGCCGGCATCAGCTGCATCAAGCCCAGCGCGCCCTTGGGAGACCGTGCGTTGGGCGCGTAGGCCGACTCCACCTCGATCACGGCCTGGACCAGGTGCGGGTCGATGGCATGGCGGGTGGCGGCCGACTCGATCACTGGCCACAGCGCTTCGTGGCGCCAACGGGGCGTCACCATCGCCGTGGGCCAGACCGCGCCGGACGGCACGGCACCAGCAGTGCGTGGGGCACGGATCACGCGCACGCTCGCCACGGCGGCCGCGCTGGCCACGGGATCGTCCGCGTCTGCCGGGTCGGCCGGCGGGTCGGGCAGCTCGACCGCCCGGCATTGCCCCACGATGGCCGGGTAGCGCTTGGCGATGTCGAACGCCACGCGCACCGGATCGGACTCCGGCCCCTTCACCCAGCAGTCGTAGGCGATGAGTGCGTTGGCGCCACACGCCTGCAGCGCCGCCGCTGCCACCAGCGCGTGACGCTGCCAGCGCACCATCACAACAGCCCCAGGTGGCGCAGCACCGGGGCACGGCTGGCAAAGAAGCGGCCGGCGCTGTGCGCCAGCTGCTGGGCCGGCACCTGGCCATCGCCATCGCCTTCGAACCGGGGCCGCATGGCGAGAACCATGTCGTCTACAGTCAACGCGCCCTGGTAGGCCGCGCGAATCTGCGCCAGGGCAATCGTTGACCAGCCCATGGCCCGGCCACTTGCACTGCAGGAAAGGTAATGCAGGCCATCGTCGGCAGGGCGTTGCATGACAGCCGTATTGAACCGGCGTACCGAATCCCGTGCACTGTCTCGCAATGCCACAGGCAGCGCCGGATGCACCTGGCCTTCGTCCTCCAGCAGCAGCAGCGCATCCACGATGTAGTCCGCATCCAGTTGTTCGAGTCCAGGCTGGAGCGACAGCTCTCGGGCAGTCGCAGGACCTTCGGCTAACACATCCAGCAGACGACACGTGGTGGGAGCATCCATGTACATCGTGGTCGCCTCGACCAGTGGGCCCGTTTTGCCCTCGCTTCGCGCAGTCGACAATATCCAGGCCCTGTCTTTACGAAATTGGTCGGCTTGTTCCACACTCGCGAGCGGGGCTCCACGGGTGTAGAGGTCCCACCGGAAAGACTTGTTCAGAACGAAGTCGCGCATCGTCTCGCGCAGTACCGGGTCGCCAACTGAACTCAGCAGGTCTCGCGTGGGTTGGGAAAGGATTGCGTTGTCCACCTGTTCAGACAACAAGGCAGGCGCTGCGAATTCCAGGCCGATATCCGCCATCTCATTGGCAACTTGGTGGAAATGCATGGGGTGCCAATCCGGATTGAAATACTCATGCGCGGCGTAGTGTGGATCGAGGCTCCGCAAGCCGCCCAAACGCGCTCGCACCGAGAGGTCCTGCTCGAAATACGTCGGATTCACACGCGCGAAGTCATCCAGAAAATCGAGGGTCTGTGACAGGCGCTCGACCGGCGTTGCACCGACAGGCACTTGACGCAAACCATGCAAGTTGACCAGTTCCCGCAATGGCATCTGGGCAGCCCAGCCGGGCAGCGCGTTGTAGCTGACATAAAACACCCCCCCCGGGCGCAAGCGTTCTGCGATGAACCGCACCACCATCTTGCGTACCGTCGGCGATATCCAAGAATACACGCCGTGCATGGAGATGATGTCCATGGGGGGCAGATCACGATCAAGTAGTTTTTCGAAGGAATCTTCAAAAACCTCTACGTTCGTCAAGCCTGCATCCTTGGCCAATTGGCTCGCATAGCTGACATGCTGGCGATTGAAATCGTTGCCGTAAAAGCGCATGTGTGGAAAGCACGCGGCATGCGCGACCAACGGCAAGCCAAAACCCATTCCCAATTCAAAGCAGTTGAGAGGGGCCGACAGATCGGGCCCGCACACACCGCGCGACTCCAGAGCCACGCTCATCTGTGCAGGGGAAAGGACGCGGTAATAGCCACGCGTATAGGGTTCGCTGCGCAAGTCAAGTACGGCAGGCTGAGATGATTTCATCGGTCTTCTCCTTTGGGAATTGAGGCGGTGCCAGGGAACATGCAAATCCGCTTTTCGCGAAGGCACGAACAACTGCGCCCATTGCAGCCGCATCGGGCGGCAACGCTGACTCAATAGTCGAAACGATGACCGGAAAGGCGAAGCACAAGCCTCACAACCGCTGTAAGCGCCATGTCGATCACTTCGGGAAGAAATTGGGCAAGGACTCCAGAGCCCTTGGCACGCAGCCTTCGCACCACTGTCCGTCTGTTCGCCTTCACGGGCGCACCGGTGGGCTCCCCCACCTACTCTTCGCTTGCCAGCCCAACGAACCGGAGTACGCGTTGAAATCCACCGCCCCCATCCCACGCAAGCCATCCGCCTTCTCGGCCTGCGGCATGGGCGCCGTTCACTGCGACACCCTCGCCGCTGTGCTGCTCGCCCTGTCCCTCACCGGGGCCGCCTTTGCGCAACCCTCGCCGAGCTACATGAAAATGTCTCAGCAGCTAGGCAGCCTGTCTGGCCTCGCTTACGCCACAGGCCCATTCACCGCCTTGACGCCGGCACGCACCCAAAGCGATGCCTCCGTGTCCACCCGGCCAGTGGCCATGCCATCCGCCCGGGCGACTCCGCTGTCTGCCGCGCTCACTCTGCCCATGCCGCCCAGCACCTCGGAAATGGCTCCCTGGGAGACAGGCCGCTTCGTCTATCGGGCGGAGAACAAGCGGATCTCGGACGTGCTGCAGGACTTCGCTGCCAGTCGGGGAACCCCTGCCATCGTGGCTGACGGCGTGGAAGGCGTGGTGAATGCCAACTTCGATCTCAAGCCACGGGAATTCCTGGACAGCGTCTCACGCGCCTACAACTTGCTGTGGTACCACGACGGCTCGGCGCTGTACTTCTACCCGGGCCGCGCCTTGCAAAGCCGGATGTTCCGGCTCAAGGGCTTCAACCGCGAACAAGTGGCCGAACTGCTGCAGTCGTTCGACCTGGGTGACAAGCGGTACCCCATCCGCTTCAACGAAGTCAACAGCACACTGTATGCGTCCGGCCCGCCACGCCACCTAGAACTCGTAAGTTCCGCACTAGAGGCGCTCGACGCGGGCGTGACGGACAACAACGCCCGCACTGTCCGTGTGTTTGGGCTGCAGTTCGCTTCTGCAGGCGACCGGGCCGTTGGCAATGCCACCGTGCCAGGCGTAGCAACCATGCTTCGCAAGTTGTATGGTGAACGCGAAAAAGACACCCCCAATGCCACCCCGCTGGCACGCCTCATGGACAAGGACGGAGACACCACGCGAAAAAAAGCTCGGTGCTTACATCCCCCTGCCTTCGGCCAACCAGTTCCTGCCACCGCTGCCGCGCGCCACCAACCAGGACGCCAGCACGCCGGCCTCCGAACTGCGGCCGCTGACGCCCCCCGCGAAGAACCCCGAAGAAGACAACCAGCCGCGCTTCGAGGCCGACGAGGGCACGAACTCGGTCGTGGTTTTCGGGCGTGCCGACCGCATGGCGGAGTTCGAGACCCTGATCCGCCGGCTCGACCAGAAACCCCAGCTCGTCGAACTGGAGGCCACCATCATCGAGGTCAACTCCGATAGCGTGGATGCGCTGGGCGTGAACTGGACCTTGCGGGGCAGCGACACCAACATCAGCATGAACCTGTCCAACAGCCTCATGCCTGCCGCGGCGCTGGGCACGATCGTGGCCGACGCGGGCCGCCATCTGCTGGCCCGCGTGAACGCCCTGCAGGGCGAGGGCAAGGCCCGCGTGCTGTCCAAGCCGTCCGTCATGGGCGTCGCCAACCGGACCGCGGTCATGCGCGAAAAACGCGTGGCCACCGTGCGGGTGGCCGGCAATCTGGAAGCCAACCTGTTCCAGATCGAGGCCGGCACACTGCTGGAGATGACGCCGCAGGTCACCCGCATGGACGGCAGCAACAACATCAAGCTCACGCTCTACATCGAAGACGGAGCGTTCGAGACGAACGTGGTGGACCAGGTCCCCATCGTGAAGAAAACCGAGATCCGCACCGAAGCCCATGTGCGCGAGGGCGAGAGCCTGCTCATCGGGGGCATCACCGTGGAGTCGGAGCAGTCCCAGAACAACGCCGTTCCCGGGCTTTCCAAGCTGCCGCTCGTGGGCGGGGCATTTCGCAACAACGAGCGCCAGACGCAGCGCACCGAGCGGCTTTTCCTCATCACGCCGCGCCTTCTCAACAACGGCTCGCCCGCCGCCCCTGTCGCCTTTTTGAACGAGGTTCGCAAGCCATGAAGCAGCTTCGCATACTGACCGGCCAGCATGCCGGCGCACAGATAAATTTGACCTCAACGCGCTACCTGATCAGCGCGGAAGACGCAGCAGATATCCAGCTCACCGACTGGACCTCGGATGCGATGTTGATCGAAGCAGGAGAGGACGGAATGATTCAGTTCGCGCTGTCGCCACAAGGCTCTGCACCGGCATGGCTTCCCATGGAGGACTTCATTCCTCATCGCATGGGTGACATCGTGCTGTCCACCGGACCCAGCAACGCCACCTGGCCCGCCAGCGTCGATCTGATCGCCCGTCTCAGCCAGGTCCCCGTGGTCGTTCCCCAGCGCCGCAAGGTGTCGCCGGTGGTGCTTTCGGCAGTGGTGGGAACCGCGCTCATGACCGCGGCGCTGAGCGCGGCCGTCGCGCCGTTGACCCCCTCCAAGAAGGATCGCCCCGCCACCGACGCCGTCGCCCGTGAGGCGGTGCCCAAGGAGCCGCTCCTGGTGCGGGTTCAGCGCGCTCTGGCGACGGCCCCGGTCTCCGGTCTGGAGGTGATGGCCCAGGCGGATGGCGTCGTCGTGCGCGGCCTGCTGGCCGAAGCCTCGGATGCCGATACGGTACGCCAGTTGCTGGCACCCTTCAAGTCAGAACGCATCGTGCACGCGTATGCGACGAGCACCGAAGTGGAGCAAAGCATCGCCGACGCGATTGCACGCCCGGGACTCCGTGTCCACCACCTGGGCGAAGGGCGCTTCAACGTCACCGGCGACACACATAACCTGTCGGCGCTCAAGGACAGCGCCACGCGCATCGCGTCCGACCTGGCACCGCTGGTCAAGCGGATCGACGTGAGCGCAGCAGAACTGCCCCCTGCAGGCGTCAAGCGCATGAGCGCGCTGATGAACACCGGGGACCTGCAGTACGTACAGACACGCGACGGCGTGAAGCACCTCTCGCCGCCGAATGCAGAGAGCCTGGCCGCCAACGACTGGTCGGTTTCCCGTTAACCCCTCACCCAACGAACGCCAACACCATGACTGCTTCCAACGAATCCATCATCTTCAGCGACCTCGCCAATCTGGACCAGGCGCTCACCGAGGACAAGAGTGGCGACCGTGCGCGGGCCATGATCCGCTACTTCGCCGAGATCGCAGATGAGAGCAGCGCGA
Source organism: Acidovorax sp. KPB24-07 (assembly GCF_057543315.1). Taxonomy (NCBI): domain Bacteria; kingdom Pseudomonadati; phylum Pseudomonadota; class Betaproteobacteria; order Burkholderiales; family Comamonadaceae; genus Acidovorax; species Acidovorax sp. KPB24-07. Next base: position 3,202 of record NZ_BAAJYS010000086.1, on the reverse strand, counting down.
TGTTGAAAGCGACTCAGGTGGATGCGGAACGCCAGCTCGTCTCGCAACTGATCCAGGCGTTCTACGCGTCGCAGCGCGTGATCCAGCGGATCTGGGAAACCCTGCACGGCACCACCCTGGCCGTCTGAGACACAAGGAGCCCCTCCATGCTGGTCCTCGAAGCACCCACCGCGGCCAAGAGCGCATATCCGGTGATCTACCGCAACCTCATGACCGTGGGCTTGCTGGGCACGATCTACCGGGTGGGCGAAGACGCGCAAACCATCCACTCCACCGTCGAGATGACGCTCGAAGACACCCACGGCTACTCGCTGTACCGCACCGTTGCCATGGCGATGGCCGGCCAGCTGGGCGAAGCGCGGGAGGCCCTCGCAGCGCGAATCGAGGAAGAACCTCAGAACGGCGAGAACAAGATCGCCATGGCCGTCGCGATGCTCTTTGGCGGCGACCGGGGCTGGCGCTACTGGATCGACAACGTGCTGGCCACCCACGCAGACCAGGAGGTGCGCGAAGCCGCCTTCGGGGTGCTGAAGTACGTGGGCCAGCAGGACCGAAGGGTGGCCCTTCATTAACAGAATTGGCATGCCGGCATCCCGCCGACATGCCTCAACGAATGAAGGTCACGCGGTGTGGCCTTCAGTAACGCGGAATCTTCCGCATATTTAGGAGCTTAGACATGACGACTCGTACCAACGGCGCTGACGGCAAGACCAATGACCTGATTCGTGAAATGAATCAACAGCAAGAAAATCAAAATGCCCTGACGAAGGCGCAAATCAAGAACCAAGAGAAACAAGCAGAGAACAACGTGCGATCGTCCATGGCGGAAGCGTACGGCAAGAACGCGAAGGGCAATGCCGAAAAACTGGCAGGACAAGCATAAAACGCGCCGCGCCGCGCCGTATCGGCCATCTGCCAACGGCGCAGCGCCGCCTCTGCCTCTGACCTAATTGTGGCGAGCAGGTTCTATATCTCAACTCGATCTGATCAGTGCTTTGCGGTCACCATGACACGGCGCGCAACTCGTGTCGATTTAATTTTACGGAGTAAAAAATGATTTCTGCACCAGATGGTAAGACGCAAGCGCTGATAGCCGATCTGAATCGGCAGCAGAAAATTCAAGATGACTTGACCGACGTGCAAGTCAGAGAAAGTTTGAAAAAAGGCAGGAGCACTTTGGTGTCTTGCGTTGCCGAAACATTTCAAAAACACTCTAAAAGCATTACCGAAAAGCTGGCACAAAGCGCGAACTAATAGCACCGGCCTTTACGGATAAAAATCCAACCTCCATGGACTTCGAACATCCTCCATTCAAGGCTGCAGGCGATGGCCCAGTTACCACAACGATCGTGGTCATTTTGGCTTGCGCTTCATACTTCGTATTAATGAACGCTGAGGCGGACCATGCACCGAAGTTGGTGCAAGGATGCACGCGGCTCCATGCCACCCACACCTTAGAAGGAGTACTCCATGAACCCGAAATTTGAGCGCAAGGAATTTGTCTCCGCTTTAATCAAACTGGTCTATCAGGTCATTGACAAAGACATGCCGGACGAAGCATCGGACCTCTTGGCCGGAATTCGCATACTGCGGCCAAAACTTGCGGAACTCGACATCACCGCCGGTTGGATCGCCTTCCGCCGCGGTGCTTATCGTGAATGCATCCAACTGGTACGCGGCCTCGAAAACCATCCCACGGAATGGGATTCAGCAAAAGGCATGATTGCCAACTGCCAATTCCTGCTCCGCGACAGCGGATGGATGATTACCCTGAACGAGTTGGAGCAAGGAAGTGCCAGCCCCTTCGCACTCCAATTGGTAAGTGGGCTGATCAAAAAACAGAGACAGGGCTTCCGGAAACTTTCAGGGCACCGCCGAAGCACAGGGCCCTGACGAAACCGCGAGTGTGTCTAACTTCCAGATGCCTTTCATGTTCATGCGCGCCTGATCCATTCATTCCTGGAGAATTCACCATGGCCCCCATTGGCAGCATTAGCGAGGCATCCAGTTCCCTGATCTTTGAACAGGCATCTGCCCCCACGATGAACATGAGCGCCCTCGCGGAAAAATTCGCCAGCATGATGAAGGACGCGCCACCACCGTCTTCCGTGGAAGTCGAAGGCCCTTCCACACTGGGCAAGATGTTGATCAATCAGGACGAGTCCATGCGCAAGGGAATGCAGGACACTGCAGCACTCATGCAGGCAACCATCGAACAGCCCCCCGGGGTAGACCTGACACCGTACCAAGTCACGCTCATGTACCAGTTCGCCGGCACCCACTTCCAGGTCCAGGCGATGAGCAGCCTTGCGCAAACCGCCAAGAACGGCCTGCAGACGCTCATGCGCAACCAATAAACCCCTTTCAGCGAAGCATCCATCATGGCGCCATCCCTCTGCTCCCGCGCGGCGACCTATCGCCAGTTCGCGCGCCGCGCGCTGATCCCGCTGCTACTGCTGCTGGCCCTCACCGGCTGCAAGACGGACCTCTACACCAAGCAGACGGAGACCGATGCCAACGACATGGTGGCCGCCCTGCTGGAAAGCGGCGTGCAGGTGAGCAAGGCCACCACGGATGCCGGCAAGACCTGGAATGTGCAGGTCGACCAGGACGATGTGGTGCGCTCGCTGACCGTGTTGAGGTCCTATGGCCTGCCCCGCGAGCGCCACGTCACGCTCGGCGAGATGTTCAAGAAGGAAGGCCTCATCTCCACGCCGACCGAGGAGCGGGTGCGCTTCATCTATGGTGTGGCCCAGCAGCTGGAGGCCACGCTGTCGCAGATCGACGGCGTCGTCACCGCACGGGTGCACATCGTGCTGCCCAACAACGACCCCTTGGCATCCTCGGTCAAGCCGGCCAGCGCCTCGGTCTTCATCAAGTACCGCGAGAGCGCCAACCTGGCAGGGCTGGTCGCCGGCATCAAGAACATGGTGGCACGCAGCGTCGAAGGGCTGGCCTATGAGAACGTGACCGTCACACTCGTGCCAGGCATGCCTCTGAGCCCTGCCGTGCTGAAGGAAGAGTCCAACAACAGCCTGTGGATCGGCCTGGCCGCCTTGCTGTTCGTCCTTGCCGCGGCGGGTGGATGGCTGGCCTGGAAGCGCCCCGCCTGGCTGCCAGCGCCGCTGCGGCGCAAGGAAGCCAGCGCATCGCAGCCTGCCGTGGAGGCCGCCAAACCCACCCCCGCGCCGGCCACGGCGCC
>NZ_BAAJYS010000085.1:0-14474 GCF_057543315.1 Acidovorax sp. KPB24-07 | reverse complement strand
CGCCATCAATGCCAGGCAAGTCATTTGCGACGTGGCCGCATAGCCCAGGTAAATCAACTTTCACCGGCAGGTCCTGGCCGATGCGCCAGGAGCGCCGCGCGCCTGCTGCAGGGTGTACAGTTCCACCCGACTGCATGAACACGATCGTCGGAAACTCCAACAGGTCGAGACCCGTCTTGACCAACTCCGGGTTCGTGATGAGCGCGTCGAGGCCGCGGTCCAACTGCTCGGCGATCCAGTCCTCGCGGCGGGAGGCATCCACGCTTGCGCGCAGCACCGCCACCTTGAAGCCTTCCTGCTCCAGCAGCACCTTCAGGCGCGACGTGGTGTCGCGCGTGCCGGTGTAGACCGAATAGACCAGCGTCTTACGACCCGCAGCCTTCTCCTGCTTGCAGATCTCGATCAGCTCACGTTCCTTGGGCATCACCTCCAGCTCATTGAACTGGGCCGGAACGAAGGCCAAGGTCTGGCGTGTGCGTGGGTGCACCACCGTCTCCGACCGGAAGCAGCAATCCGGCCAGGCCAGCAGCACGTTGAGGACCACGCCGAGCAGCGTCGTGTCGCGCTTGGCCAGCGCCTGTTTCAGCGCCGAGGTCAGACGAAACGATAGATCGCGATAGGCCGCGGCTTGCGCCGTGTCCATCGCCACCTCGCGGAACTCCTCGTCGTAGGACGGCAGCACATTGCCGCCGATGTCCTTGAGCTTGAGAAATACCGTGAACGGCAGGACGCAACGTAGCACGCCCTTCGGGCCGAAGCCCGGCGCCTTGACCGTGCGCACCGATACCTTGGTGCCCTTGGCCGTCTTGTGCGCCGTGCCCGTGCTCTCGGAATAGATGTCCTTGAGAACCCCGTGATCGCGCATGAACGCCATCGCGGCCGAGGTCATGCTGCCGCTCTTGGTCGGGCGGTAGCCGTCTTCGATCATTCGCCCCGGCAGGGCTCGGAACAGCAGGTGGAACAGGTCGTCGCCGTAGCCGCCCATCAGCGTGCCGGTGAGCAGCAGCGTCTTGCGTGCCTTGGCTGCCAAAACCCCCATCGCTTGGCCCTGTGCAGAGCCGCCGTTCTTGTACTCGTGCGCCTCGTCGGCGATGAGTAAATCGAACGTGCCTTGCGGCAGATAGCGTTTGACGAATTCGGACGGCTGGTAGCCGCCCTCGCCGAAGCCGAACTCCATGTTCGCCATCGCCCGCTCCATGCGGTGCGCCTGACGATCCGAGAAGACCAGCTCGCCCTTGGCATCCATGAGGTTGATGAACTCGTGGATGTTGTCGCCCAGCATCGAGGCCAGGAAGCCGTCGCCGAACTTCTTCATCAGCTTCTGCGCGGTGACTTCCCCGATGGTCGGGATGCGCTGCAAGGCTTTGAAGACGGCCGTGGACTGGTCGCTGGCGGACAGGCTGCGCGGTCGCATCAGCGTCCACAGCGGTGCGGCGCAATGGCTGCACCGTCGGCGGTAGTCCTCAGCTTCGAGTTCGACCGGGTTGATCGGCTCGCCGTCGAGGTTGGTGATGACCTGGCCGCAATCCGGGCATGCGCCGACTTCGCCGTGCTTCGTGTGCCGCACGTTGAAGACGGGCTTCCAGTGGAAACCCATGCGCATGCGCACGCGCCCGAGCACGTAGAACTCCTGGCCGCGCACCGGCACGCCCAACTGCTCGCGCAGCTTGATGAGCTTGACCAGCGTGTCTGGGCCATTGAGTACCCAGACCTTGGCGCCGGCCACCGTCTCCTGGATTTCCCGGCGCCACTTGTAGACCAGGTGCGGGGGACTCAAGACGAGCGTGCGACGGTAGCCTTCGGTGTGCAGCACGGCCGCCGTGGCAATGCCAACGGTGGTCTTGCCGCAGCCCATCTCGCCATTGACGATCGCGGCGCGTTCGCCGCGGTCGGCCAGCAACTCGGTGACGGCATGCACCACCTCGGCTTGCGCGCCGAACAGCTTGCGCTTGAGACTGGCCAGCACGAGCTGGCGATGCGGCCGGGCCTGGCCAGTGTAGACGGGAGGGTTGGCGCGGTTGAGCGAGTCCAGCAGTTCGTCGCCGAATTCGGCAACGAAATCCTGAAGGCTCATCGCCAGGGGAGAAGCAGCCGCTTCGAGCAGGTCGCCCTGGACGGGCGTGCCATCGGCGGCGGGAACGACTTCGGTATCGAGGGACATGGTGATGCTCCAAATGAAATGGGGCATGCACCTCCCCTGCGGGGCGATGGCATGCCCCGTGGTGGGAAGAGAAGAACGGCGCGTGGCCGCGGTGGATGAAGATCAGTATTCGCTGGGCAGCAGCAGCGTGGTCACGCTGCGATCCCATTCGGTGATGATCCAGAGCTTCAGGTCAGGCGCGACCTGGTAGGACGAGAACAGCCGATCCTCGCCGGAGCGCAACGCGGCATCGTTCTGCCGCCGGTCGCTGTCGTTGAGATCGCCCCAATCGCCATTGAGATGGCGGCAGAGGTACGGGGTCGGGTTGAGCCGGCCCTGCCGGACCATCGCGTCGATGCCGCAGGTCATGACCAAGTGCCCGGGAGCAAAGCGTGCTTGCGACGCCACGTTGAGAACTGCGAGTGCCATGGTGTTTCTCCTTCGGATGAAAGAGGGGCCACGACACCCGGCGGGGCGAGATGGCCCCGTTGGGTGGATGAGTGGTGGATGAAACGACGGCGAACCGTCAGGGAACAGCGATCAGCGGATGGTCAGCACCTCACCGCAGGTCGGCGAGCCCGGTGTCATGTCCCAAGCGCGGATGACCGGCACGAACTTGTCGGTCAGGATGCGCGTCTCGGCCACGGAACCGTCGTCGCGCTCGGTGTACTCCGTGTGCAAGGTCTTCTCCTTGTGGGTGTCGCCTTTGACGACGAGCACGCGGCCCGTCTTGGACTTCACCACGCCGGAGATCGCACCTGCGGCGAGTGCCAAGGCAAGATGCCAATGCGATAAACCTCGCGCCGGGGACCGCAGCGACTGCTGCGCGGCGCCCAGGTGCGTGTCTAGCGTCGGCCAGAGCCCTTGCAGTCGGCCGACTTCCTCGGCGAACTGCTCGGGCTCCATCGTCACGCGGTAGAAGTGCTCCGGCTCGGCCGTGGCAGGCACCGTGTAGGGCAGGAACGGCCATTCGACTGGCAGCTCTTCCGCTTCGGCGTCGCCAAGACCTATCTGCAGCAGCAGCGCGCGCGTGGCCTTGACAGAGTCCGATGCCTGGTCGCGCTGGCGAACCTTGCGACCGAAGATCACGACCTGCTTGAACTGCGTGTCCACCGCGCGGTAGATGCGCAACTCGGCGAAGTGCCGGGTCAGCCATCCGACCAGCTCGGCGTCGAGCACGTAGTGCGGGACGATGTAGATCAGCACGCCGCCGTACTGCAACAGCGGCAGCGCCTTCTGATAGAACAGCTTTTCCAGCCGAGCGCGGCCCTGGCCCTGGTAGCCGACGTTGCCGTTGGTGTCCTTGGACAGGTCGCCATACGGCGGGTTGAGCCACAGCAGGCCGAAGCTCTGCCGGCTGATCAGTGTGTCCATCAGGTCGCCGTGGATGCAGCGATCGACCAGTTGCCGGGCATGGCGTGCGCGCTCGGCCTCGTACTCGACGGCGAAGGCCTGGACCTGCTCGCGCCCGAGGGCGTGCGCGGCTTCAGCGATCGCCACGCCTTCGCCGGCGCAGGGATCGAGGATGCACAGCGGCCCGGCCGAGGCCTCGGCGGGCGCCAGTGCGGTGAGTGCTCTTTCGAGCGTGGGTTCATCCGTGGGGAAGTACCCGTTCTTGACGAAGTTGCGGGCGAGCCGCGGGAACATGAGGGCCATGGGAATCTCCTGGCATTGAAGATGAAGGGATGCGGACATGCGCGCCTGCATGTCCGGTGAAGGAACCTCAAGCCACCGCTTCGAGCGGTTGCGCCGAGGGGGTGCGGCTGGCGGGTGCGCCGCCGACGAGCGCGCCGCTGCGGATCAGGCCGCCCAGCACCTCGGTCAGCGTCGGCACGTCGATGGCGAGCCGATGGCCTTCCAGAGGCCCGAGGGCGAACGGCAGGCGCGTCAGCATCGACTTCGCCTGCAGCAGTTCCAGCACGCTGTCGCGCCAGGGATCGAGAAGCGGCAGCGGGCACGTGTCCCGCACCAGCGTCCATAGCCGGTCGAGCCGGTGCGTGGAATCGCGAGGCAGGAGCGCCAGTGCGCTGGCGTTGGCCTTGTCGGGTTTGACGCAGCGCCGATCGAACAGCCAGATGTTGGTCAGCGAGCCGAACAGCGTGCGCCGGTAGGCGCGTGCGCTGCGTTTCTCCAGGTTCTCGACGTTGCCGACGAAGACCGGGATGCTGGCGCCCTGCTCGGTGATGACGTGGAACTGATCCAGTCCCTGTTCGTCCCGGCCCAGGGTGAGGCGGGCCAGGAACTCCTGGACGGCGGTGTCGCGCGCCCAGAGGGAGATGAAGACCAGGTTGCCGTTCTCGTCACCGACGACGCCATCGGCCATCAGGTCGGGGCATTCGTCGATGCGATAGAGCGTCTTGGGGGAAGAAGGTGCAGGCATGGTGATGTCCTCGAAGTGAGCGGAGACAGCACCACCCGCGAGGGCAGTCACTGCCCCAGGGGGATGGAAGAAGACGCGGTGAGCGTCGTGGTGAAGAATCAGACCGTGCGTCGCAACGCACCGTAGCCTTGAAGGTCTGGACTACCTGGGCATGTTGTCGGCAACGCCGACGGACATGGGACATAGCCTGCGCCAAGGTGCGCCTACAGCGGGAGCGGAAAACCGATCCAGCGTCCAACCCTGTTTGCGCTGGCGCATCGCCCGCGGCCTGGAAGGACGGCCACAAAAGAAAACCGCCCCGGGAACACCGAGGCGGCAAAGATGACTGCTTGGCTCAGGGAGGAAAAGCCAGGGAGGTATGCAGTCGGACCGCAATTTTCGCGGCGGCAGCGAATTGCCGCATTAGGGTTACACCGAACCAAACTGAACGTGGTGCGCTGGCAGCACAGCGCCGCCAAAGAGAAAGCGGACCATGCCGCGAGGCACGATCCGCTTGTGGGTCAGGCTTTGAGCTGACGCAGGCCATCCGCGAGCAGCCAAAGCGCCCGGTTGAGCCGGACGTTCTGGTCGATGCCCTGAACGGGTCGCGTGCGCTGCTGGCACCCGTTGGTGGCACGGCCAGTCAGGCCGCCCTTGACCAGGTTCTCCTGAACCCGGTTGAAGACCGACCACAGATCGGCACGGTTGTCGTCGAAACGACGAGGCCGCAGGATCTGCGTCTCCGTGATGGGCAAGGCCTTGCCCGACTCGTCGTAGTTCAAGGTCAGCGCCGACCTGGCGAAGACTTCGGCCTCGCCGTCGTCGAGGGTGATGACGCGCATGGCGTCGCGCGAGTCCTGCACGCGCTCGAAGCCGTGCAGCACCTCGTAGGCGCCTTCGATCACGTGATCGGTGACGTTGCCCTTGTGGGGCACGCGCACGTCGGCGAAGGTGTCGCCGCACACCAGGCCGTTGTGGCAGACGAATCTGAACATGCCCGCGAGCATCTGGTAGCTGCTGGTGCCGTCGTGCGAGTTGAGCAGGATGATCTCGTTCGCCTCGGCGCCGTCGATCTGGCTGGCGTGGCGAAGGCGCAGCATGTGCTTGGTGTAGTCGCGGCGATCCTCGTGTCGCACGCGGGTCTGGCACACCATGAACGGCTGGAAACCTTCTCTGCGCAGTTCGGTCAGCACAGCCGCCGTGGGGATGTAACTGTACCGTTCGGAGCGGCTTTCGTGCGGGGTGTCCGCGAAGATGGATGGGGCCACGGTGCGAATCTGATCGTCCGACAACGGATGGTCGGCGCGCAGCACCGGGGAACGAGGGGCGAAGCGAGATGCAAGTTGCATGATGATCTCCTTGCGGAATGGAGCAATCGGCATCCAGCGGCCGAGGCCGGATGCGCGCGATTGCGTAGGACGAAGAAAAGCCCTGCTGAACAGGGCCTGATGAAAGGGATGAAGAAGTGCGCCGCGTGAAGGCCCGCCTATGGGTTCGGAACCGGCTCCCAGCCGCGGCTGTGCGGGTTGAAGCAAAGCGCTTCCTGGCCTTTGAGGATCGGCGTGAAGCCGTCGAGGAAGACGTGTCGCAGGTACAGCGCGCGGTAGGTCAGTGCCTGCCACGCCTGTTCTTCGCTCAGGCCGTTGGCGATGAAGTGCTCGCGCAGTTCGTCGTCGTCGGAAACCTCGTTGTTGGCCAACTGGTCTTCGACGAAGCGAAGCAGCTTGGGCGGCAAGGACGACAGGAGGGTATCCATGTGCGCCTCACTCGGTGGCTGCATCGCCGGCCGCTTTGCGCGTCGGCTGCTGGTGGAAGGCATGCACCCTTGCGCGCCAGGTGGCGCAGCGCTGCGGCGCCATGTCGAGATAGCGCAGCGGGCACGAGTAGTAGTACGGGTGCTCGGCCTCGACCAGGAACTTGTAGCCCCATTCGCGGCCCTCGCTTTCCAGCAGATGGCAGCCGATCAAGGTGGCCGACTCTCCGGGTGCGAGACCCAGGACACCGGCCTGCTTGGCGGTGACACGCACCACCGTCCACAGCACGTTTCCGACCAGCGTGTGATCGATGACCTCATTGCGCGACCGCTCGGTTTCCTCGGTTGCGGTCAGCTCGCGGATCAACTGATCGCGCGTCAATCGAACGAATGTCCAGCCCATGGAATGACTCCTGTGAGAAAGGGCCGGAGTCCTCCCGTCGGGGAAGGAACCCCGGCGGGTGGTGGAAAGCCGCAGGCATGCGGCGTGAAGTAGCGATGGGATCAGACCCTGGCGAGGTGCCAGTCCTGGGACAGCGGAGCGAACTCGTAGCCCAAGTCGCCGAGACGGTCACGCTGCTGACGCAGCACGCGCCGATCCACGGTGGCATCGAGCTTGACGACATCGCCCAGCGGCCAGATCGCGCCGAACAGGGTCGCGTCGCCGTCGTCGTCCGCATTGGCCGAAGCCTCGGCAGACGCAGCAGCCGGTTCGCTGCCGAACGGCGTGGTATCGACCAGCGGGTCGCGCGAACTGCGCGCCTTCTTCCGGCCGGCCGCCTTGGGGGCGGTCGTCGGCGTCGGCGTGGCGGCCTGCGCTTCCTCGTCGATCGGATCGACTTCCTGCGGACTCAGCCGGCGGGCGTCGTCACGGCTCAGGGCGTCGATGTTGGACAAGGTCATCCCGCCCAGGAGGGCGCGGATCTCGATGACCATGCGGCCGTTGGCGGTGTACGTGGACGGGCGAATCTCCGCGATGGCGAAATCGCCCTCGTACTTGCCTTCGGCGTACTGGTCGAGTTCGGCGTTCTTCACGACGAACTCGCCGATGGAGGTCGCAAGGCGCCCGACGTTGAAGTCGCCGTTGCGGCCGTGGATGGTCTTGATGGCCAATTGGCCGGGAATGGTGATCATGAAGAACTCCTGCGGACAAAGCTGCGATCACGCACACGGCCGTCATGGCGACGGTCGCATGCGCACGCGGGTGGGAAGAAGACAAGGCCCCGGAGGACGGGGCCTTGCGGATCAGAACGACTCGGCAACTTCCAATGCGGGCGCATCGGCAGTGGCTTCATCGACAGCTTCGGCGGCGGGCTCGGACGCAGCGGCTTGCGGCTCGGCGGACGTCGCGGGGACATCCGTGGCGCGCACGTCGCGTTCGTCGCGGTCGTCGGCGTCGGTCGGCCTGGGCTCGGCCTTGTAGACGAGCTTGCCGTCGACCTTGATCCAACTGACGAACAGCAGGCGGGCCTTGAGGCTCACCCCCTGCTCGCCGGCACGCTTGCCCTTGGAGTAGGTAAAGGTGTCGGTCCACAGGTCGCCCAGGCGGAAGCCGATCATCACCTTCTTCTCGGCATCGACCGCTTGGATGCAGCGGCGCACCAGGTGCTGCGCTTCGGAGCCCGAGACGCGCGTGTCGAAACGCACGTAGGCAACGTCATCGCTGGGGCCGTTGAGCGCCGCGATGTCGCAGGCCAGGAACGCATCGCCTTTCTTGGGCTTCACTTCGCGGATGCGATTGAGATACCCGAGGCCGGTGATGTGCAGGTCGAAGAAGGACTTTTCGGTGGGAGTGGTCATGGTGAATCTCCTGAGAACAAAGAAGCGGAGACACACCCGACCCAAGGCGGGGAAGGTGTGGAACCCCCGCGTGGGTTGAGGAACAGCTTGGGTGGCATCACCATCGGGAGAACCGATGGCCGTTCGCGCTGGGATGCCGGAGCGAACTGGTTGATCAACGCAGTCGGAACCGCGTCGCAGTCTTGAAGATCGAGACTGCCTGGGCATGCTGCTGACGGGTGTCAGCGGAACATGGCGGCAGAGTGGCGCCAAGTGCGTGCCTGCGCGAGCGGCAATCGGCACTGGCACTTGTCCGCATTGGCGGCCAGCGCCAGGTTTGCCCGCTATGGCGCCTCCCACAGCAACTTGGGCGCACGCAGCGCCTCGGGTGTGTCCTGCCGAGGACGGCGCGCACGGTTCCAGTTTCCACCGCCGCGCTGTCCGAGCAAACGTCAGCCGGCCGCCCGCAGGCTGGCGCCGCCCTCGGCCGGCAGCGTGTAAGTGATGAGGCGCGTATAGCCCAGCTGCAGGCCCCGTCCATAGAGGACGGGGCCGTGTCCAGCTCAGCACCGCCGGCGCCTATTCCCTCTCCGAGGGCACCCCCCGTGACCGGCTGGCCGACATCGACGCACTGCTGTTGACACCGCCGCCCAGTGCGAATGCCGAGCCCACCATCAGGCCATCAGGAAAAGTGGCCCGGTTACGCTTATCAAAAATCCGGGGAAACCTTCATGCAGCGCTTGACCATTTCCATCGATGACGATCTGGCCGCCGACTTCGAGGCGCTGATCGCCTCGCGCCGCTACGGCAACCGCTCCGAGGCCATCCGGGACCTGGTGCGCCGCGAACTGCGCCAGGAGCGCGTGGCCCTGCGGCCCGGTACCCCTTGCGTCGCCTCGCTGAGCTATCTCTACGACCACCACGACCGCACGACCACGCTGCGCCTGCTCGACCTGCAGCACAACCACCATGTGCTGACCCTGGCCTCCACACACGTGCACCTGGAACACGACCTGTGCCTGGAGACCCTCATCCTGCGAGGGCCCGCCGATGCGGTGAGCGACCTAGCCCATGCCATCCTCGCCGAGAAGGGCGTAAAGGACGGGCAGCTGCACCTGATGGCCTGAGGGCCTGCGCACGCGACTGACACCTTCGCCAGTTGCCATTACATACATGGCCCCCGGCACAGCGGGCCATCCAACTTCGATGACGACTCGCGATCGCGAGACGCGCAAAGCTGCGTTCTCGCTCAGCGAGCAGATACGTCAAGTGGCGTATGTATGAAGTTTTTAATATTCGTCATACTGCGCCAAAGTCGGGCTCCTTGGCTGCCTGACCCGAAACTTGAGACCGCCTTCTCAACAGTATGATTTCTGTTCCTCACCGTCCGTATGCGCCGCATCCTGCTCCGACTCCTGCTGCTGGCCGTGTTCTTCAACACGGCCATCGGCGTGCCGCTGCACGAAGCGGAACACTTGCGACAGGCCGCGCCAGCAATCTCACAGGGGTGGGGCTTGCTGGAGGCAGACGGGGACACGACCTCCTCCGAGCATGGCGAGGAAGTCCATGGGCTCTGTGCCTGGTGCCTGGCCCATGCGCAGCAAGCCACCGCACTGGCAAGCCCGTCGGCCCTCCACGCGACCGTGGTCGAACCGGCAACGCTCCCGGGGCCCGGGTTGGCTGTCGCGTTCGCTCCCAGCCCGGGCCGCTGGCCCTTCGCCTCGCGCGATCCTCCCCGCAAGCTGACCTGACACCCGCCGCCCAGGCAGGGTTGCTTTCCTCTCCTTCTTCCTGCCGCCCGATGCGCCCCAGGCGCCGGCGGCGTATCAGCTTCCGTGTCCTGCTGCGCCGATGCTTGCGCGGCAGGACCGTCTCGTCGAGTGCCATCCATGGTCGCCATCCCGCTCCGCACCTTCTTCGCAGGGAACCGCGTTCCCGAACTCCATCCTCTCCCGGCTGCCCTTGCCGCCGCGGCACTGTTCACCGGACCCGCCTTCGCCCAAACACCGGCTCCCGCTGAGGCCCACCTGCCCACTGTCGAGGTGGTGGGCCGCACGGAATCCGGCGCCTATCACGCTGACGAAGCCGCAGGCGCCAAGACCGACTTGCCGCTGCGCGAGCTGCCGCAGTCGGTGCGCATCGTCACGCGCCAGGCCATCGACGACCTGGGCGCCACCAAGCTGGACGACGTGCTCGACTACGTCGGCGGCGTCTCGCGGCAGAACAACTTCGGCGGCCTCTGGGACAACATCGCCATCCGCGGCCTGCCCGGCAACGAGAACACCGGCATGGCCACGCTGCTCAACGGCTTCTCGTCCAACCGCGGCTTCAACGCGCCGCGCGACCTCGCAGGCGTCGAGCGCATCGAGTTTCTCAAGGGCACGGCCGCGGCGCTGTACGGCAGCAGCGAGCCGGGCGGCACGCTCAACATCGTGTCCAAGCGGCCGCTGTGGAGAGCCGCACATTCGGTAGAGGGCTATGTCGGCAGCTACGGCCTCAAGCGCGGCGCCTTCGACAGCACGGGCCCGATCGGCGAGAACTTCGCCTACCGTCTGAACGTCGCGGTGGAGGACCGCGACAGCTTCCGCGACCATGTAGGTGCCAGCCGCCGGGAGCTCGCGCCGGCCTTCACCTGGAAACTGGGTCGCGACACGTTGCTGGAGTACGCGGGCGAATACCTTCGCCAAAGGACTCCACTGGACCGCGGCGTGGTGGCCGTCAACAACCAGCTGGGCGCCATCCCGCGCAGCCGCTTCCTCGGTGAGCCGGCCGACGGTGACGTGACCGTCGAGAACCAGACCCACCAGTTCATCCTGTCGCACGAGTGGAATCCCGCTTGGCGCAGCCGGATCGGGCTGTCCTACCGCGAAACCTCGGTCAACGGTTTCTCCACCGAGCCCACGGCGCTCCAGGCCAACGGGAATCTCACCCGCCAGAGGCGCTTGCGGGACTACGACTCCGACGACGTCGCGCTGCAGGCCGAACTGCAGGGCAACGTCAAGACCGGCGCCATCGAGCACGAACTGCTGTTCGGCGTGGAGAGCTTCCGCTTCGAGATGGATTCGCTGATGCTGCGGGTCAATCCCACCACAGCCAACCCCTACGCGATCAACATCTACAACCCGGTCTACGGCCAACCCCAGCCCACGCCGGTGGCCAACACCGACACACTGGAGCACCAGCGCAACACCGCCTTCTATGTCCAGGACGCGATCAAGCTCGCGCCCGAATGGCGCCTGGTCGCCGGCCTGCGCGTGGACAACTACCGCCAGTCGTTGCTGAACCGCCGGACCGGCGTCACGGACCGGCAGGACCCGTCCTCCACCTCGCCACGCATCGGGCTGAGCTGGCTACCCACGTCGCAGTGGACCGTCTACGCGAGCGTCGGCCGCTCCTTCCAACCGAACGTCGGCACTGACGTCACATCCACTGGCTTCGAGCCAGAGACCGGCCGAGCGCTCGAACTCGGTACCAAGTGGGAGAGCGCGGACAAGCGCATGGGCGCAACCGCCGCCTTGTTCGACATCCGCAAGCGCAACGTGCTGACCTCGGACCCAGTGAACACCGGCTATTCGGTCGCCGCCGGCGAGATCCGTAGCCGTGGCCTGGAGTTCGACTTCGCGGGCCAGCTCACGAGGAACTGGCGGATCAACGCCAGCCTGGTGCTCAACGACGTGGAAATCACCAAGGACAACACCCTCGAAGTCGGCGGCCGACTGCTCAACGTGCCCAAGGTCAACGGCAGCGTGCTGGCGGTCTACGAAGACGCGTTTGCCAACGGCCAGCGCTACGGCGTCGGCGGCGGTGTCACGCACGTGGGCAAGCGCCTGGGCCAGGCGCGCACCCAGGCCGAGGCCAACGCGGGCACGCCCGCCTTCGAGCTGCCGAGCTACACCACGGCCAAGCTGGTGGCCTACTGGCGCCTGAACCCCACGCTGCGCCTGACCCTGGACGTCGACAACCTGTTCGACCGCACCTACTACACCAGCTCCTACAGCCGAGTCTGGGTCACCCCAGGCACGGCGCGCACCGTCACTGTCGGCCTGCAGGCCAAGTTCTGAAGATGACATTGCCTTCCCGATTCACCCGCCGGCAAGCGCTTCATCTCTGCGCTGCTGGCGCGACCGTGGCCGCATCGCCGGGCTTGCTGGCCCAGCCGGCACCTTCGCCGCCGCGTACACCGCTGCAGATCGTCGGCCCCTGGGAGATTGGCGGACTCGCCCCTGCCAACAGCGGCTACGTGTTCACCCGCATGCAGATCGCCGAGACGCTGATGGACGCGCGCGACGACGGCACGCCATTGCCGGCATTGGCCGAGCGCTGGAACGTGTCCGGCGACGGCCTGACCTGGCGTTTCATTCTGCGGCCGACGGCGCGCTTCCACGACGGCAGCGCGGTCACGGCCGCAGCGGCCGTGCGCTGCCTGCAGGCTACGCGCGTCGCGCCCGCGCTGCTGAGCGTGGCGCCGATCCAGGCCATCGAGGCCGAGGGGGCGACCACCGTGCGCATCCGCCTGTCCGCGCCCTACGGCGGCCTGCCCGCGCTGCTGGCCCACAGCAGCACGTTGATCCTTGCGCCGGCCAGCTATGGCCCGGATGGCGGCGTGCGCGCCATCGTCGGCAGCGGACCCTACCGCGTGGTGTCGCTGACACCGCCCCAGCAACTGGAGGCGGCGGTGTTCGACGGCTACGACGGCCCCAAACCCGCCATCGAGCGCGTGCGCTACCTCGCGGCCGGCCGGGCCGAGACGCGCGCGCTGATGGCCGAGGGAGGCCAGGCAGACCTGGCCTACGGACTCGATCCAGCCAGCCTCGCGCGCCTGCGCACCCGGCGCCAGGTGCGCATCGAGAGGGTGACGCTGCCGCGCACCGTGATCCTCAAGGTCAATGCCGGCCTGCCGGCTCTGAAAGACCTGCGCGTGAGGCAGGCGCTGAGCCTGGCCATCGACCGCGCGGGCATCGCCAAGGCTCTGCTGCGCGATCCGGAGCTGGCAGCGACGCAACTGTTCCCGCCGACACTCCAGGGCTGGCATGACCCGGCGCTGTCGCCCTTGACCCACGACCTGGCCGCTGCCGAGAAGCTGCTGGCCCAGGCCGGCTGGCAACGCACGGCCGATGGGTTGCGCGATGCCCAGGGCCAGCCGCTGCGTCTGGCGCTGCGCACCTTCCCCGACCGGCCCGAGTTGCCCATCATCGCCTCGGCGCTGCAGGAACAGTGGCGACAGGCCGGCATCGCGGTGCAGGTGAGCGTCGGCAATTCGGGGGACATCCCCCTGGGCCACC
This sequence comes from Acidovorax sp. KPB24-07, assembly GCF_057543315.1. Lineage (NCBI taxonomy): Bacteria > Pseudomonadati > Pseudomonadota > Betaproteobacteria > Burkholderiales > Comamonadaceae > Acidovorax > Acidovorax sp. KPB24-07. Next base: position 1,161 of record NZ_BAAJYS010000085.1, on the reverse strand, counting down.
GCGACGGCAGCCTGCAACTGGGCCTGGCCGCGCGCAACTACGCCACCGTGCCCGACCCCACCGGCACGCTGATCCAGGACTTCGGTGCGGCCGGCGGCGACTGGGGCGCTATGGGCTGGACGAATGAAACGCTCGTGAAAGCGCTGGCCGAACTCTCGCGCGGCACGCCGCTGCCCAAGCGCGCGGCCGCTTTGCGCGCCGAGGTCACGCGGGTGCTGCAGGCCGAGCTGCCCATCATCCCCATCACCTGGTACCGCCAGCAGGTGGCGGCCAGCCAGCGCATCACCGGCGTGAACCTCGACCCACTGGAGCGGTCCTATCGGCTGACACGGATGGGGTGGCGCCCATGACGACGAACACCAACAAAGGCCTCTCGCCTTGGACCGGCGTCCTGCTGCGCCGCGCCATCCAGGTCGTCGCGCTGGCGCTGCTGGTCGGCACCGTGTGCTTCTTCATGGCGCGCCTGCTGCCGGGCGACATGGCCACGCGCATTGCGGCGGGCCGCTACGGCTACGACCTGGTCAACAACGCTGCCGCCGATGCCGTGCGCATCGAGCTGGGCCTGGACCGGCCCGCCTGGCTGGCGCTGCTGCAATGGTGGGGCGAGATCGCGCGGTTGGACTTGGGCATCTCGCTGGTCACCGGCAACCCCGTGTGGCACGAGGTCGCGCACCAGTTGGGCGCCACCATCGACCTGGCCGTTACCGCCGTTCTGATCGCGGCCGCCCTCGGCCTGCCGCTGGGCATCTGGTCCGGCCTGCACGCTGGCGGCTGGGTCGACCGGTTCACGCTGGCCATGGCCGTGGTGCTGCGCGCCACGCCGGCCTTCCTGCTGGCGGTGCTGCTCATGCTGGTCGTGGCCGTGCGGATGGGCGTGCTGCCGGTGGCGGGCGACGAACATGCCAGCAGCCTGCTGCTGCCCGCGCTGACGCTCGGCCTGGGCCTCGCGGCAGGCCTGGCGCGGGTGGCGCGCAGCGCGATGCAGGAGGCCGCGGCTTCGCCGTCCTACGAGTTCGCGCGCACCAAGGGCCTGTCGGACCGGCAGGCCCTGGTGCGCCACGGCCTGCGCCAGGCGGCGGTGCCGGTGGTGCCTACCTGGGCGTGCATGCCGTGTTCCTGGTCGAGGGCGCGGTGGTGGTCGAGACGCTGTTCGCCTGGCCC
>NZ_BAAJYS010000084.1:0-14762 GCF_057543315.1 Acidovorax sp. KPB24-07 | reverse complement strand
CCGCTGGTCGTGGACAACAAGGCCGGCGCGGGCAGCAACATCGGCACCGAGCAGGTGGTGCGCGCCAAGGCGGACGGCTACACGCTGGTGATGGCCGGCAGCGCGATGGCGGTGAACCAGACGCTGTACCGCAAGGTCAACTTCGATCCGCGCAAGGATCTGCAGGGCATCAGCCTCGTCGCCAAGGTGCCGCTGGTGTTCCTGGCGCACCCCCAGTCCGGCATCAAGACCATGCAGGACTTGGTGGACAAGGCCCGGGCCGAACCGGGCAAGCTGAGCTATGCCAGCGCGGGCATCGGCGGCACGCAGCACCTGAGCGGGGAAATGGTCAAGGCGCGAGCCAGGATCGAGATCGAACACATTCCCTACAAGGGCAGCGGGCCGGCGCAGGCCGACTTCATCGGCGGGCAGGTGCCCTTGATGGTGGATTCGGTGACGGCGGGCCTGGCCAACATCCAGGCAGGCAAGGCCGTTGCGCTGGGTGTCACCTCTGCCACGCGCTCCAGCCAATTGCCGAACGTGCCGGCGATCGCCGAAACCGGCCTGCCGGAGTTCAAGGGCTTCGAAGCCGTGGGCTGGCTGGGCCTGATGGCACCCAAGGGCACGCCGCGTGCCATCGTGGACCGCTTGAACCACGAGGTGGTAGAAATTCTCTCCAGCGCCGAGATGCAGAAGTTCATCCGCGACCGCGGCTCCGAGCCGTCGCCCAGCACGCCCGAGGCCATGGACCAGTTCGTCGCCCGCGAAATCGTGGAGTGGGGCAAGGCCGTGAAGCAATCCGGCGCGTCGGTGGACTGATCCGATGCGCTCGCGGGGCGGGCCGGGCAAGGGATGGCCAGGGTGAAAGCGTGAGCAGGCGGCCCTGCGCTTCGGAGTGGCGGCAGTTCGTTGGCGCACCGGCCCTCGAACGCGATGGGTGGGCAAGCCAGGGATGGCGGTTGCTATGGAATTGGTAGCTGGTGGGTTCGGATCGGCAAGCGGCGGAGGGCTTTTCGCCCTGGTTTCTTTGCCACAATCGCACCATGCAACCCTTGCTTGACGCCATCGCCACGATGGCCTTCCCCACGGACGCCCAGCGCATATTCCACGGACGCGGCGGCCGGTTTCCCGGCTGCGAACATTGGTCGCTGGATGCCTACCCGCCGGTCTTCGTGCTCACCAGCTTCCAGCCCGTGGCCGAAGAAGACCTCGCCACCATCGGCGCCGCATTGCAAAGCCGATGGGAGGCGATCGCGCCGGGCGAGCCGCTGAACTGGGTGTTCCAGTGCCGCCACGAGCCACTGCGCTTGCAGGGCCGCGCAGAAACCAGGCTGATGGCAGGCGCCGTGCCGGACCCGCACGTGGTCACGGAGCAGGGCGCGCGCTTTCGCGTGCACGTGCTCAAGGGGCAGAACCACGGCCTTTTCCTGGACATGGCGGAAGGCCGGCGCTGGGTTCGGCAATGCGTCGCAGCGCACCAGGCACGCGAACCGCGCGGTGCCAAGGTGCTGAACCTGTTCGCCTACACCTGCGCGTTTTCGGTGGTGGCACTGCAGGCGGGCGCCCGGCAGGTGGTGAACGTGGACATGAGCCACGGCGCCATCGCCATCGGGCAGCAGAACCACCAGCTCAATGGACTGACCACGGGCGCAGGCTTTCTGGCCCATGACATCTTCAGCACCTGGGGCAAGATCACGCGCGGCGGCCCCTACGGCCTGGTGATCGTGGACCCGCCCAGCTACCAGAAGGGCAGCTTCGTCGCCACCAAGGACTACGCGCGGCTCATGCGGCGGCTGCCGGACCTGCTGGCGCCGGGCGGGCACGCGCTGCTGTGCCTGAATGCGCCGGAGCTGGGCCTGGATTTTCTGCAAGGGCAGATGCAGGCGCTGGCGCCGGATTTGGCGTTGGTGGAGCGGTTGGCCAATCCTGCGGTGTTCGCGGACGTGCAGGCGGAGCGGGCCCTGAAGGTGCTGGTGTACAAGGCGCCGGATTGAAGCCCGGTAGAAGGCCCATGCCCCTGCGCGGGTGGCCGAATCGCCTCGTGGGCGGGCCGCTTCAGCCGCCGCTCTGGATGTAGCGCGTGAGGCCCGCAGCCAACGCGGCGAAGGTGGCAGCGCAGCGCGGGCTCTCGCGCAGGTCCTCATGCATGGCGATCCAGGTGTCCAGCGCGGGCGAAAACACCGGCTGCAGCACGCGCACCAGCGACCTGTCCCGGGCCGCCAACCCGACCTGGCAAGCACCGATGCCGAAGCCTGCCCGGATCGCTGCCAGTTGCGCCAGATCGCTGTCTGCCCGAAACGCGAGCCCGGGGCGAGCGAACACCGGGAATTGCGCCTGCATCCTGCGCAGAAAAGGCGTCTCGTGGTCGAACCCGATCATCGCGTGGCCGGCCAGATCGTCCATCGACTTCGGCACGCCGTGGGCCGCCAGGTAGCGCTTGTGCGCATACAGCCCCAGTTCCACAGCGCCGATGCGCCTGGCCACCAGGGCCTCCTGCGTGGGCTGGAACATGCGCACGGCAATGTCGGCCTCCCGGTGCAGGAGGTCGTCCGCCGCATTCGACAGCACCAGCTCGATGGTCAGTTGCGGGTGTGCGCTGCGCAGGGCCGACAGGATCGGGGGCAGCACCTCGACCCCGACGATCTCGCTGGCCGTGAGGCGCACCGTGCCGCGCACGCCGGATCCATGGCTGCTGGCCACGCGGCGCAGCGCCGCCGCGGTGGACGCCAGGCCGGCCGCATAGGGTTGCAGTTCCAACGCGGCTTCGGTGGGCTTGAACCCATCGAACGAGCGCGTGAACAGCTTCAATGCCAGGGCGTTTTCCAGGCTGTCGACATGGCGGCCGACGGTGGGCTGCGTCAAGCCCATCGCCCGGGCGGCCGCTGACAGCGAACCGGTTTCCAGCACCTGCAGGAAGGTCCGGTACCACTCCCAACTCGGTTCGGGATCGGCCATGGTATGCATTGATGAATAGTGGGGATGCGATTTTAGGTAATTTTCTTTGACCCACTCCGCTCGCAAACTGCAGGCTCGCACCGCTGAAGTACCGGCGGTCCACGATTCAGCAGGACATCACCATGCCCCCCATCGCACTCTTCGGCGCCGCAGGCGCCATTGGACAAAGCATCGCCGCTGCGCTTCGCGCCAAAGGCCAGCCCTATCGCGTCGTCGGCCGGACCCGATCCAGCCTGAGCCAGGCTTTCGGCGCCGATCCGCTGGCCAACATCGTGACCTGGAATCCCGACGACCCGGCTTCGGTGCAAGCGGCCGCGTCGGGCGTGGAGACGCTGGTCTACATGGTGGGTGTGAACTACTGGCAGTTCGGGCTGCACCCGGACGTGATGCGCAAGACGCTGGCGGGCGCCATCGCGGCCGGCGTCCGGAACATCGTTCTCATCGGCACGGTGTATCCGTACGGCCGCCCGCGGACACAGCCGGTGCGCGAAGACCACCTCCGGGCGCCGCACACGTTCAAGGGCCGAATGCGCAAGGCACAGGAAGACCTGGTGATGCAAGCCCATGCCGATGGCCGTATCCGCGCCACGGTGCTGCGCCTGCCGGATTTCTATGGCCCCGGCGTGCAGGCCAGCCTGCTGCATGGGGCTGCGCAGGCCGCCGTGCAGGGCGGCACAGCCGACATGGTGGGCCCCATCGACCGCCCGCATGAGTTCGTCTACGTGCCGGATGTGGGCCCGGTGGTCGTCCAGCTGGCGAACACTCCTGCGGCATTCGGCAAGATCTGGAATCTTGGCGGGGCCGGCGTGACGACGCAGCGTGAACTGGTGTCCGAAATGGAGCGCCAGACCGGCAGGGCGCTCAAGCGCAGGGTGGTGAGCAAGACCATGCTGCGCCTGATTGGCCTGTTCAACCCGTTCATGCGCGAGATGGTGGAGATGCACTACCTGCTCACCAACCCGGTGCTCATGGACGACTCGGCCCTGCAGGAACTGCTGGGACCGATCCACAAGACGCCTTATGCGCAAGGCATCCGGCAAACGCTGGCGGCTGCGGCAGGGCGCGGGGGTTGAAGCCTGCCTCTTTCATGCAGGGCATCCAAGCGGTTCAGAAGATGGCCTAGCCCTTGGCGTACAGCACATCCGAACGCAGCACGTACTTGGTGCCGTCCACCAGCGTGCCGCCTTCGTGCCAGGTGTCGTGGATGAACAAGATGGCCGTACCTTGCCTGGGTTGTACCTGGAAGGTCTTGAAGTCGGTGGGGCCTCCCTCGAAGCCTTCGTTCAGGTACACGAGGAACGTGAGAGCGCTGGTCAGGCCGCCTTCATGCCATGGGCCGTCCTTGTGCATCTTGAACCGCTGGCCGGGCGTGTATCGGTAGAAGCGAAGGTCCTTGGGCAGGCCCGCCGCATGGGCACCCTCGATCTCCGGCAGATCCACCTGCGACAGCCTGTGCCACAGCAGCGCCACCCAGTCCGGGCGTTCCACCATCGTGCGCTGGTTGTTTCGCACCTGGGGCAGGGGACGGGGTCCACCGTGGGTGCGCACCTCCGCCGCGATGAAACCCGTGTCCTCAGCCAGCTGGATGAGTTGACCGCATTCGGCGGGCGTCAAAAACTGGGGGATGGTGAAAACGCGAGGACTCAGTGTCACCCGATGCATGGTTCGATCTCCGCCAAAAAAAACGTCTGAAGCGCAGCCGAAGACCAGCGCGCAGGCTGCGTGCTTCGATGGTCTCACAGTGCGTGGAGATGCCGGCTTTGGGCTACTGCACGTGCCCATCCGCACTGGCGGCGATGCTGGCTTGCAGCTCGTCAAGGGCTGCGCTGAGCCGCTGCAGCGTCTGGGGGTTGTCCTCGGCCTGCGCCTGGTCCATGCCCGCTTCGACGACGGCTTGCGCGCGCTCCGCGAGGTCGCGCCACGCACCCGGCTCCAGCACAGCATGGGCCGCCTGAAGCCAATCGCAAGGGGGCGAATAGGCTGCCGACAGCTTGCGCACGGCGTTGAGCGCAAACGGCGGGCAAAGGATGGCCTGCACCGCCACCGAGCGCGCGGTGTGCTGTGGCGTATGGCCGCGCCGCCCCTGCCGCAGGGCCAGCAGCGCGATCCAGAACGCAAACCCGTAGATCAGCGCGAGGCAGCCCAGTTGCGCGGCTTCGCTCGGCCAGAGGAACAGCGCCGCAGGCAGCAGCATGAACAAGGTGGCCCCGAGGCCATACAGCGGCCACGCGAAGCCGGCGAAACCCTTGGCGTGCTGGCGCAGGCCCTCGATCGCCAGCGTATCGCCCGGCAGGTGGACACGCTCCGCGTCCCACCGCAAGGTGTAGACGGGCTGGTGCGGCAGCAGCAAGGCAGGCCAGGCCAGGTAGGCCCAGCGGACCTCGAAACCCTGCGTCGCCAGCAGCCCGTGCCAAACCCGCCGGCCCCGGCGCAGCAAGCCGGCATCTGCGGCCAGCGGCATGCAGGCGTCATAGGCGTAGAAGGCGCAGATGGCGAGCATCACCTGCGCTTCGGGGCCCAGCAGCGTGAACACGGGGTGTCAGAGGTTGGCGGCGAGGGGGCCGTAGCGGGCGCGGTGCTCAGGCTTCCTTCTTGCCGCGGCCGAACAATTTGCCGATGGCACCGAAGACAGCGGCCACGCCGACGAGCAGGAACTTCCAGAACGCAGCGATGAAACCGCCGATGACCGTCCACAGACCCTTCTTGGACGCCACGGCCGCTGCGCCGCCCAGCACCAGCGCACCCAGGCCGATCTTGGCGAGCTTGTCGCCGTTCTTGAATTCGGCGTAGGTCTGGCCGCTGTTGTAGTTGAAGCCCGTGAGCACCTGCTTGAACTGCTCGGTGTCCTTCGCGAGGTTTTCGGGATCGGACACGAGGATGGCGCTCATCACGCCGGTGCGGCCCAGGATGCGCGAGGTGTAGTTGATCGCCTGGTGGCCGCTTTCATCGCGCAGGCGCAGGCCCCATTCCAGGCGCTTGCTCTGCGCGTCGTAATGCGGCTCGACCTGCCAGCCCTCGGTGTACAGGGCCTCCATCCCCAGCTTCTTGCGCTGCTGGTTGCCCTCTGCATCCGCGGCCTTGATGGACGACAGCAGTTCGGGGGCGTTGATCTTCTCGTCGTCCTTGATGTAGCCGGTGTCGTCGAACGAGAACACCGCGAACCAGTCCAGCGAACGCGGGGCGATCAGGTAGTGGTTCGGCGTGGGCGGATTGCCATACAGCTGCAGCAGTTTGGCCGTGTCCTTGTCGTCCAAAAAGGCGTATCCCTTCGGGATCTTGATGGCGGCGTTGCTGCCGATTTCGCCCTGGCCCTGGTCGATCCAGTGCAGGGCCTTGACTTGCTCCGCGAGTTTTTCCTGGCGCTGTTGCGATTCCGGCGCCTGGGCCCAAAGGGCCATGGACATGCTGATGCCCAAGATGGCCGTAGCCAACGACTTGATCATTTCTTACCCTGTTATGAATTGGTTTTTGGTGTGTACGCACGGGCCTTGCGCCCAGCCCCAGGCTGGAGCGGACACCTCTGCCGCCCGGCGCCAGGGCAAATGTACCCGGTGCGCCGCACCACAAAACCGCTCGGCCTAGGGTAGGAAGATGCCCATGAGCCGTTCGACATTCAAGGGTTTCGTCAGGGCATGACTGAAATCCGGACCGCCCTGGTGCTGCGCCACTTCAGCAACGCTGCCCGACAGGGCGATCAGCACGGGCGCCTTGCCGCCGAGCTTCGCCCGGATCTCACGGGCGACCTGGATGCCGCTCATTCGGGGAAGCATGAGGTCAAGAATGACTACATCGAAATGTCCACTGAGCGCCTGCTCAAGCCCGGACAGGCCGTCGTAAGCTGCCTGCACAGACAAATCGGGATTTCGGATCATCAGCAGTTCGCAGAGCATGTCTGCGGAGTCGCGGTGATCATCGACAACCAGGATGCGTTTGGGCTTCATATTTTCCTGGTAACGGCACACGTTACTTTTCTTCAAGGCCAATCGGAGTATCGCCATGCGCCTTGCGCAGTTCATTCGCCAAGCTCGGGAAGAGATCCTTGCCGAGTCGTTTGCCTATGCAACCCAGATTCCCGCGCTGCAGGGCTCCGCCGCCAGCGTTTTGCGCAACCATCTGCCACTGGTGCTGAACACCATAGCACTGGATCTGGAGCAGCCGCAAAGCCGGGAGCAGTCCATCGACAAATCCCTGGGGCACGCGGCGCCTCCCGCCGAAGAATCGGCTGCGCAGTCCCACGGCACGCTGCGCGCCCGCATTGGGCTGGACATCGAGCAACTGGTGGCCGAATACCGCGTGATCCGCTCCTGCGTGCTGCGGCTGTGGACGGAGGCATGCGAGCCCAATGAGTTCGTCATCCAAGACACGGTGCGTTTCAACGAGGCCATCGACCAGGCGGTCGCAGAATCAGTGGCTTTCCATGCCGCAGAAATTGCGAAATGGCGGCATATTTTTCTGGGGGTGCTGGGCCATGACCTGCGCGGCCCGCTGAACGCCATGATGCTGACCGCAGAGTTGCTGGAGCGGGTCGAGAGCAAGAGCAATGGGCAGGCGATGTACCTGGTCGGCGCGCTGCTGCGCAATGGCCGCCGCCTGAATGCGCTGCTCGACTCGCTGCTCGAATACAACAAGGCCACGCTGGGCGTCGGCATGCAGTTGAATCGCGAGGCGGTCGATCTGGGCGCGGAATGCCAGGAAGAGTTCGAGATGCTGCAGCAGGCCTTTCCCAAACGGCAGATCCAGCTGCAGATCACGGGCGATACGCGCGGCGCCTTCGACAGGTCGCGCGTGCGGCAGGCCGTCTCTAACCTGGTGTCGAACGCAGCGCAGCACAGCCCGGAGGGCAGCGCGGTGGCCGTGATCGTCGTAGGCCAGGAGACGGCGGTGGAGATCACCACGGAGAACGTTGCCGATCCGATTCCACAGGACGTGCTGAACACCTTGTTCGATCCCTTGCGGCGCAACGCCAGCGAGGCCGGTGCCTCGTCCGGACACTTGGGCCTGGGCCTGTTCATCGTGCGGGAGATCGCCAGGGCCCACCAGGGCGAGGTAACGGCCACGACGGCGGATGGCGTGATCCGGTTCAGGATGGTGCTGCCCAAATCCCCAAGGACGGCTTGAGGGGCAGGCGCTGTCGGCGAGCCCGGCCGCAAGGGCTCGACGCACCGTTCAGCGGTGACGGCTTGCCGAATTCGCCAATCCGGGCCGGCGCGAGCAGCCTCTGTCAAACATAGCGCTGCTCCAGGGCGTCCCAAGCGGGCTTGCCCACCAGGCGCTGGCGCTCTGCAAAAGAGGCCACCAAGGCCGGGTCTTCGCCGAGGCGCTTCGTCTCGCGCAGCACGGTGAGCGCTTTCTGCATGCCGGCCACCGCGCCCTGCAGCGCTGCATTGGCATACAGCACGATCCCGTAGCCCAACTGGCCCAGTTCCTCTGCCCCGACGATGGGCGTGCGCCCGCCGATCACCATGTTCATGAGCTGCGGCGTGGCCAGGCGTCCGGGCAGCGCGCGAATGTCCTCGGCTTTGGTGACGGCCTCGATGAACAGAAGATCGGCCCCGGCTTGCGCGAAGCGTTCGGCACGCTCGATGGCCGCCTCCAGGCCCAGCGTCGCGGCCGCGTCGGTGCGCGCCATGATGAGCAGGTCGGGATCGGTGCGCGCATCCACCGCCGCCTTGATTTTGCCGACCGCCTCTTCGCAGGCGATCACCTCCTTGCCGGCAAAGTGCCCGCAGCGCTTGGGCGCGACCTGGTCTTCGAGCTGGATGCAGTCGGCGCCAGCACGTTCCAGCACGCGCACGGTGTGCCGGACGTTGAGCGCGTTGCCAAAGCCCGTGTCGGCATCGACGAGCAGGGGCAGGGCGACCGCGTCGCGGATGCGCGCCGTGTGGTCGGCGATCTCGTGCAGGCCCATGAAGCCCTGGTCCGGCAGGCCGAACCACATGTTGGTCACACCGGCACCGGTGACGTAGAGCGCTTCGAAGCCCAGGTCTTCGACGACCCGGGCCGACAGCGCATTGAACGCGCCCGGCACCAGCACGCCGCGGCGGGCCTCCACCAGTGCGCGCAGGTGTTTGCGTGGGGTGTGGGCCATGGCGTCAGATCACGTAGAGGTCGATGTATTTGTGCACTGGCAGGGCCTCCAGCGTCTGCGCATCGAGCGAGGCCGCCAGGATCGCGTCCTGCTGCTTCGGGGGGAAGCTGCGCGCGAGGTTGCGGCGGAACTTGGCCTCCAGCAGTGGAATGCCTTCGGCGCGCCGGCGCCGGTGGCCGATGGGGTATTCGACCGCCACTTCGGGCAGGGCGCTGCCGTCGTTGAACACCACCGTCAGCGCATTGGCGATGCTGCGCTTTTCCGGGTCGTGGTAGTCGGCGGTGTAGCGGGGGTCTTCCACGCAATGAATCCTGGCGCGCAGCGCGTCGATGCGCGGATCGGCCGCCACGCCGGCTTCGTAGTCGGCTGCGGTGAGCCGGCCGAAAATCAGCGGCACCGCCACCATGTACTGGATGCAGTGGTCGCGGTCCGCCTCGTTGTTCAGCGGGCCCTGCTTGTCGATGATGCGGATGCAGGCCGCGTGCGTGCGGATGGTGATGCGCTGCACGTCGTCCACGGTCTTGCCTGCGTCCCGCAATTGCTGGTGCAAAGCCATGGCGGCTTCGACCGCGGTCTGGCTGTGGAACTCGGCCGGAAAGCTGATCTTGAACAGCACGTTCTCCGCCACATAACTGCCGTAGGGGCGCTGGAAGCGGAACGGCTGGCCCTTGAAGCACACGTCGTAGAAGCCCCAGGTTTTCGCGGTCAGTGCCGAGGGGCAGCCCATCTCCCCGGTCTGCGCGATCAGCGCCAGGCGCACGGCACGGCTGGTGGCGTCACCCGCCGCCCAGCTCTTTCGGCTGCCTGCGTTGGGTGCGTGGCGGTAGGTGCGCAGGCTTTGTCCATCGACCCAGGCCAGCGACACGGCGGCCAGCGTCTCGTCGCGCGACAGGCCCAGCAGCTTCGAGACCACGGCGGTCGATGCCACCTTGACCAGCACCACATGGTCGAGCCCGACCTGGTTGAAGGCGTTTTCCAGCGCGATCACGCCCTGGATCTCGTGGGCCTTGACGATGGCGGTGAGCACGTCGCGCATCACCAGCGGTGGCTTGCCCGCCGCCACGGCGTTGCGGCTGAGCCAGTCGGCCACGGCCAGGATGCCGCCCAGGTTGTCCGACGGATGGCCCCATTCGGCGGCCAGCCAGGTGTCGTTGAAGTCGAGCCAGCGGATCAAAGCACCGATGTTGAACGCGGCCTGCACCGGGTCGAGCTGAAACGGGGTGCCCGGTACCTTGGCGCCGTGGGGTACGGACGTGCCCTTGACGATGGGACCGATGAGCTTGCGCGCCGCGGGGTACTCCAGCGCCTCCAGCCCGCAGCCCAGGGTGTCGATGAGGATGTGGCGGGCGGTGGTGAGCGCGAGGTCCGAGGTCACCTCGTAGCGGAGCGCGTAGTCGACGATATCGACGATGACCTGGTCGTATTCGGGGCGGATGTTGCTGATGGGCGCGGACATGGGGGCTGGGGTGTCGGGTAGTGGTGAAAAGAAAAGGAGGGATGCGCCAATGCGGCTTCAGGTGCGGTCCGCCAGCGCGACGAAGGCCTGGTCTTCGGGCCCCGTGTAGTTCGCGCTGGGCCGGATGATCTTGTTGTCGATGCGCTGCTCGATCACGTGCGCGGCCCAGCCGCTGGTGCGGGCGATGACGAACAGGGGCGTGAACATGGCCGTGGGCACGCCCATCATGTGGTAGCTCACGGCGCTGAACCAATCCAGGTTGGGAAACATGTTCTTGGCCTCGCGCATCACGGCCTCCAGCCGTTCGGCGATGTCGAACATGCGGGTCGATCCCGCCTCCTGGGACAGGGTTTTGGCCACGCCCTTGATGACCGCGTTGCGCGGATCGCTCACGGTATAGACCGGGTGCCCAAAACCGATCACCACCTCCTTGGCCTCGACGCGGCGGCGGATGTCGGCCTCGGCTTCGTCGGGGTTGTCGTAGCGCTTCTGGATCTCGAAGGCCACCTCGTTGGCGCCGCCGTGCTTGGGACCGCGCAGCGCGCCGATGGCGCCCGAGATCGACGAATACAGGTCGCTGCCGGTGCCGGCGATGACGCGCGCAGTGAAGGTGGAGGCATTGAACTCGTGCTCGGCATACAGGTTGAGCGAGGTGTGCATGGCGCGCTCCCAGCTCGCCGGCGGCTTGCGGCCATGCAGCAGGTGCAGGAAGTGCGCGCCGATGGAGTCGTCATCGGTTTCGACGTCGATGCGCCGGCCCTGGGTGGACCAGTGGTACCAGTACAGCAGCATCGAGCCGAGCGATGCCAGCAGCCGGTCGGCGATGTCGCGCGCGCCGGGCGTGGGGTGCTCGTCCTTTTCGGGCAGGGTGCAGCCCAGCGCCGACACGCCGGTACGCATCACGTCCATCGGGTGGGCATGCGCGGGGATCTGCTCCAGCGCCGACTTGACGCTGGCCGGCACCCCGCGCATCGCGCGGAGCCGGGCCTTGTAGGCGCGCAGCTCCGCGGTGGTCGGCAGCTTGCCGTGCACCAGCAGGTGGGCGATTTCCTCGAACTCGCAGACCTCGGCGATGTCGAGGATGTCGTAGCCGCGGTAGTGCAGGTCGTTGCCGGTGCGCCCGACGGAGCAAAGCGCCGTGTTGCCGGCCGTGACGCCGGACAGCGCCACGGATTTCTTGACGCGGGCGCCCGGGGGCGCGGTGGGGGTCGCGAGGGTCATGCGATTTCCTTTGCAAAGGGGAGGGGGGCGGTGGGCAGGGCGGCATCGGAGCGGGGGATGGTTGCGGGGCGCCCGGCGGCGTCCACCGCCACCATTTCGAACACCCCCCGAAGCACCTCCTCCTGCGGACCGCCCAGGGCCTGCGCCAGGCCGGTCACGCAGACGGTCATCGAGCTGCGGCCGACCCGGCTCACGCGGGCTTGCAGCGTGAGCACGTGCCCCACCGGGACGGACGACACGAAGTCGATGCCGGTCACGCTGGCCATCACCACATCCCGCTGAGCCACGCTGCGTCCCACCAGGAACGCCGCTTTGGCCATGGATTGCAGGGCATGGCCTGCGAACAGCGTGCCGTGGTGGTTCGCCTGGCAGGGAAAGACGATGTCCTGGAACGCGAGGATGGGGCCGCTGGGGGTTGTCATGCTTCGCAATCTACGCACAATGAGCGCATTGATAAAGCACTGAAAGAGCGAAGCTTTGCGAATGAAAAACAGCCAGTTTGCAAATTCTGCGAATTTTTTTCTGGGTGGTGGGCGACGGGATGAAGAAAACCTTCATGGGGGTGCGCCTGCGCAAGCTGCGCGCCGAGCGCGGCCTGTCCCAGATCGCCATGGCGCAGGCGCTGGGCCTGTCGCCCAGCTACCTGAACCAGCTGGAACAGAACCAACGGCCGCTCACCGTGGCCGTGTTGCTCAAGGTCAGCCGCACGCTCGGGGTGGACGTGCAGCAGTTCTCCGAAGACGAAGAGGCGCGCATGGTGGCGGGCCTTCAGGAGGCGCTGGCGGACAACCCCGGGGGCGAGTCGGTCGCGCTGCCGGAGCTGCGGGAGATCGCCTCGCAGATGCCGGCCGTGGGCCGTGCGTTGCTGGCGCTCCACCGGCGCCACCTCGAAGCCACGCAGCGGCTGGAGGCACTCGCCGTGCGCCTGGGTGATGGCCGGGGGGAAGAAGGGGGGCCGGACAACGGCCATGCCCCCCTTGCACCCGTGCAGCCCATGGCCTTCGAGCGCGTGCGTGACTTCTTCCTCTCGCACCAGAACTACCTGGACTCCATCGACCGCGCCGCCGAGCAGCTGGCCGCCGAGGCGCAGGCCGAGGGCGGTCTGCTGTCCGACTGGCTGGCGCGGCGCCTGCAACAGCAGCACGGCGTGCGCACCGTGCCCTCGCAGGACGACATGGGCACGCACCTGCGCAGCTACGACCCAGGCAGCAGGGTGCTGCGGCTGTCCCCGTCGCTCGACCCCGGCCAGCTCGCGTTCCAGCTGGGCACGCAGTGGGCGCTGCTGGCGCATTCAACGCTGCTCGATGCGCTGGTGGACCTGCCGGAATTCCGGCACGACCCGCAGGCGCGCGCACTCGGGCGCATCGGCCTGGCCAACTACTTCGCTGGTGCCTTGCTGCTGCCCTACGCCGTGTTTCTGCAGGCCGCCGAAACCACGCGCTACGACATCGACCGGCTGGCGCGGCGCTTCGGGGTGGGCTTCGAAACCATCTGCCACCGGCTCAGCACGCTGCAGCGGCCCGGTGCGCCGGGCGTGCCGTTCTTCTTCATCCGCGTGGACCGGGCCGGCAACATCTCCAAGCGCCAGTCCGCCACCCATTTCCATTTCTCGAAGACGGGTGGCACCTGTCCGCTGTGGAACGTGTACGAGGCGTTTTCGCAGCCCGGCAAGATCCTGCCGCAACTGGCGCGCATGCCGGACGGGCGCAGCTACCTCTGGATCGCCCGGACGGTCTCCACGGGCCAAGGCGGCTTCGGCGCGCCGAGCAAGACCTTTGCTGTGGCCCTGGGCTGCGACATCCGCCATGCGCCCCGGCTGGTCTATTCGCGTGGCATGGACCTGGACGATCCTGAGATCGCCACGCCCATCGGAATGGGCTGCAAGGTGTGCGAACGCATCGGCTGTCCGCAACGGGCCTTTCCATTCCTGGGCCGGCCGCTGGATGTGAGCGAGAACGAAAGCCGCTTCACCCCGTACCCGGCGGGGGACACGGCGGGCCGTGGGTAGCCGCGCACCGTGGCACGGGCCGATCAACGCATCGGCGAACATGGTGCATGCAGTTCGAAGTGAATCTCATTTACTGCATCTCCTATACTGCGGCCTTCGCTTGCCTTTTGCGCCATCGATCCTGCGTTCGCGGGGTCTGGCCATGTCGATGGGCATGGCCCATTCCCTGGTTCAGATGTCCGTGTTCGCGCGCTATTACCGAGAGTTGCTGAGGTTCCTGCAAGGGTCCGTCCAGGACCGCGAGATGGCGGCCGACCTGGCGCAGGAAAGCTATGCGCGGGTGCTGGCCGTGCAGCAGTCGGGCGAGACCATCGCCGAACCCCGGGCGTTTCTGTACCGCACGGCGCGCAACCTCGTCATCGACCAGCATCGCCGCGACGCGGTGCGCGGCCAGCATGCCCCGCTGGAGGGCGACGATGGCTTCGAGCAGGCCGCTCAGGCCCTGGCCGGCCCACGGGCCTGCGAGCCCGAGGTGGCGGCCATGTCATCCCAGACCGTGAACGCTTTGCTGGCTGCCATCGGCGAACTGCCGCTGCGCTGCCGCGAGGCGTTCATCCTGCACAAGTTCGATGGCCTTGCCCAGGCGGACATCGCGCGCCGCATGGGCATCTCGGTGACCATGGTGGAGCGCCACATCCAGCGGGGCATGCAGGCCTGCCGCGATTGCCAGGACCGGCTGGGCGGCTCCCCCCGCGCACCGGCACAGCCCACGCTACCGGAAGGCCCGCGATGACGCGCTGCCCATTCCTGGATCCGCAAGGTTGGGATGGCGCCGCGCCGTGCGTCTACTGCCAGGTACCCTTTTGAAATGTCCATGACCGATCCCCACCGCGCGGCCCCCTCGTCCAGTGACCTCGATACCGAGGCGCTGGCATGGTTCGCGCGCCTGGACCGTGAACGGGGTGTAGAGCAAAACGCCGAATTCCAGGCCTGGCTGGCCGGGCACCCGGGCCGGCAGGCGGCATTCGCCCGCTGGCAGGCCGACTGGCAGCGGCTGGACCAGTTGCCTGCGGCCGGCGTGGCGCAATTGCGGCGGCAACTGGCGGCCGAGCAGG